>NZ_JBEZKA010000050.1:0-29766 GCF_040651435.1 Streptomyces sp. NPDC048479 | reverse complement strand
CTCACGGACAAACCCAGAGCCCGAACCCGGACCTCCCACCTGGCAGCACTTCGGCCCGCCGGATAGACCGACGGGCCGAATTCGCCAACGGCGTCGGCACTTGGCCCACCGCCCCACCGTCAACGTGCCGGCACCGCTACTGCACGACCGTGATCCGGTCGGCGGCCGGCGGCGTGATCGGCTTGGCCGCCGTCGAGTTCGCCACCAGGTAGCCGTTGAAGACATCCAGGTCGGAGGCGCCGACCAGCTTGTTCTTGTGCTCCTTCAGCACCGGGAAGCCGTCACCGCCGCCCGCCAGGAACTCGTTCATCGCGACCCGGTAGGTCCTCGCCGGGTCGATCGCGACGCCGTTCAGCTTCACCGAGGCCACATCGATCCGGGCCGCACCCGTCTTCTTCAGATCCAGGGTGTAGGTGAAGCCCTTCGAGACCTGAAGGATCTTCGGAGAGGCCTCGTTCGGGCCGCTGACCTGCTGCTGGAGCGTGGTGATCAGCTGGGCGCCGGTCAGGTCGACGACGTTCATCATGTTGGTGAACGGCTGCACGGTGAACGACTCGCCGTACGTCACCACCCCGTCGCCCTCACTGCCCGAGGCCTTGAAGACCAGGTCGGACCTGATCCCGCCCGGGTTCATCAGCGCGAGCTGCGCCCCGCCCTTGTCCGCCGGGGCCAGGCCCTCGAGCTGCGCGTCCGCGATCAGGTCGCCGAGCGGCTTCTCGGGTGCCGTCGAGCCACGGCCGTTGATGTCGGCGGAGATCCAGCCCTGCGGGCGGTTCGCGACCGGCGCGGCCAGCTTGTTCCAGCGCGCGATGAGCGCCGTCATGTCCTCGGCCTTGGCCTGGTCACGGCTGACGATGTGGTTCGCCGACTTCACCGACGTACGGACGATGTCCTTGGTGCGACGGTCGTACGTGAGCGTGGTGTCCGTGTAGAGCTTGCCGTACGAGGCCGCCGAAGTGACCATGCGCGGCTTGCCGGACGGGTCCGGGACCGTGCACACGTACGCCTGGTGGGTGTGGCCGGTGACCAGCGCGTCCACCTTGGGCGTGATGTTCTTGGCGATATCGACGATCGGGCCGGAAATGCCGTCGCCCGCGCCCGGCGAGTCGCAGTCGTAGTTGTACGAGGAGGAGGCCGGCGAGCCGCCCTCGTGGATCAGCGCGACGATCGACTTCACGCCCTGGCGGTCGAGCTCCTTGGCGTACTTGTTGATCGTCTCGACCTCGTCGTTGAACTTGAGGCCCTTGATGCCGTTGGCGTTGACGATGTCCGGCGTGCCCTCGAGGGTCACACCGATGAAGCCGATCTTGACGCCGTTCTTCTTCCAGACCGTGTACGGCTTGAGGATCGGCTTGCCGGTCGTCTCCTTGGTGACGTTGGCCGCGAGGTAGGGGAAGTCCGCGCCCTTGAACTTCTTCCCCTTCTCGTAGCAGCCCTCGACCGGGTGGCAGCCACCGTTCTGGAGCCGGGCGAGCTCGACCGCGCCCTCGTCGAACTCGTGGTTGCCCACGGCCGTCACATCGAGGTCGATCTTGTTGAGCGCCTCAATGGTCGGCTCGTCGTGGAAGAGCCCGGAGATCAGCGGGCTGGCACCGACCATGTCGCCGCCGGCGGCGGTGATGGAGTACGGGTGCCCCTTGCGCGCACCGCGCAGCGAGGTCGCCAGATACTCGGCACCACCGGCCGGGATCGCCTTGACGGTGCCGTCGGCCTGCTTCTCACTGACCGTCCCGGCCGAGCCGGCGGGCGGCTCCAGGTTCCCGTGCAGGTCATTGAAGGAGAGCAGCTGTACATCGACAGTGCGCGCGGGCTTGTGGTGACGGCCGCCGTGGCGGTCGCTGCTGCTGGTGGCATTGGCCGGCATCGCGGCGACGAGCGCGCCGACGGTGGCCAGTCCGGCGGCGGTGGCGAGTATCCGCCGGGTCCGCCGGGTCGCGCGGTTCTTCTGTTGTGGCGCTGACATCTGTCCCCTTGTCAGTTCAGCGTGGTGTGAGGGCTGCGAGCGGCAGCCTAGAGTCAACGCGCGTAGCACGACAGGGGCTAGCGGGTTACAACCTGGTTGCCTTCGTTCGTCAACGGGTAGTTCTCCGCGTATCACCCGCACTGCGGACATATATGAGCAGGAGCATCAGAAGGCGTCCGAACTGTCCTCGGGCTTCTTGGAGTTGACCGGCAAGCCGAAGCCGGCCGCGCGGGGTGCGCCGGTGCGGAGCGCGCGGGTGCGGGGCGCGCAGCTGTGAGGCCCGCGGGTGCGGGGCGCGCAGCTGTGGGGCCCTCTCAAGGTGAACACCGAGATGATCGTCACGGAGTTCCCGACCCGCGGGCTTCAGCCGCGCCCACCTCCACTGCGTGCGGCAGACGTCATGCATCTGACCCGACCCCACCGTCCAACAATCTGTTGAACATCTTCCACCGACCTGCGGGGCAAATGCCGAGCCGCGCAGATCCCGCACCCCCACCCCCCGCCGTACCCTCGACCCATGACAGATGCAACAGCCGCACTCGAGCCCGGCCGGCAGATTCAGACCCTCGAGGAGCTCACGCCCGAGCAGGCCCAGACCGTACTCGGCATGCTCGGTGACGCCGCCCGGTCCGACGGGATGCAGGCCGTCTCCGAGCAGGGGCGGCTGCAGCTGCGCGGCGGGAAGCGGGAGGGCATTCGGCATCTCCTCCTCACCGTCGCCGACGAGCTCGTCGGGTACGCGCAGCTGGAGGACACCGACCCCGTCGAGGCCCCGGCCGCCGAGCTGGTCGTGCATCCCTCGCGCCGCGGGCGCGGTCACGGGCGGGCGCTCGGGACCGCGTTGCTGGCGGCGTCCGGTAAGCGGCTGCGGGTGTGGGCGCACGGCGGGAAGTCGGCCGCGCGGCATCTGGCCCAGGTGCTAGGGCTGACCCTCTTCCGTGAACTGCGCCAGCTGCGGAGGCCGTTGAGCCCGCTGGACATCCCCGAGCCGGTGTTCCCGCCCGGCGTGACCGTACGCACCTTCGTGCCCGGGCAGGACGACGCCGCCTGGCTCGCCGTGAACGCCGCCGCCTTCGCCCACCACCCGGAGCAGGGGGCCCTGACACAGCGGGACCTCGACGACCGCAAGGCCGAGCCGTGGTTCGACCCCAAGGGCTTCTTCCTCGCCGAGCGCGAGGGGGAACTCATCGGCTTCCACTGGACGAAGGTGCACGCCGCGGAGCACCTCGGCGAGGTGTACGTCGTCGGCATCCGGCCCGAGGCGCAGGGCGGCGGCCTCGGCAAGGCCCTCACCGCGATCGGGCTGCACCATCTCGCCGCCGAGGGGCTGCCGACCGCGATGCTCTACGTCGACGCGGACAACACGGCCGCGCTGACGATGTACGAGCGCCTCGGCTTTGTCACCCACGAGGTGGATCTCATGTACCGGACCGAGTCCTGAACGGGATCCCGTCGGCGGAGTCCTGAGCGACCGAAAAGGCCAGGGGCCGGGGGCAGTTGACTGCTCACGCCGAGCGCGGAGGTGGCGGCGGCATGAGCTCGCTCGCCCCCAAGGGGCTGACCTGGTCGGTCCTCCGGTTGCACCGCAGCGCGCTGCTGGTCACCGCCGCGTTCCTCGCCGCCTCGGTGGCAGCCCCGGCCTGGTTCCGCACGATCGGGCTCGAGGCCGCGCGGGCGGTCGGCGGTCCCTGCGGCTCCCCCAACTCGGGACTCCCCCGTGCCTCGAGGAATTCACCTCGTCCCCGGCGTTCGAGTACAGCGGCAACATGAGCCTCGCCGCCACTGTGATCGCGTGGCTGCCGCTCGCCGTCGCCGTCTACGCCGGCGGTGTCCTTACCGGCCGCGAGCTGGAGCCCGGCACGGCCGCCCTGTCCTGGACGCAGTCCGTCACGCCGGTCCGTGGGCTCGCAGCCAAGCCGACCCTCCCGGCCTGCTGATCACCGCGGGCTTCACCATGCTGTCGCTGCTGTACCGGGTCCGTCGCGCCCTGCCCGCCGCCGGGCTCGCCCTCGTCGCCGGGTTCCTGATGGTGGCCGCCGAGCGCTACCGGGAGCAGCTCCGGCCGCCCGTGGACCGCGTCACCGCCGCTCACCGCGAAATGCCCACCAGCGTCTGGCAGCTCGGCAACGGCTTCCACCCCGCCTCGCACTTCTGGCCGCTCCAACTGGTCGGGACGGGCATCGTCCTGGCCCTCCCAGCAGCGGCGACGGCTGCGGCGTTCCTGATCCTGCGCCGCCACGCCTGAGCCGTCCTCCCAGGCGTGGTGGACGGGGGTCTCGGGGGCCCTCGGCCGGGGGCTGCGTAAAGCCCCCGGCCGACCTCCGCTCATCACGACCGCGCCTGCATGTCATGTCGTCGTTACCAGGCATTCAGACACCCTTGCGACCCTCTCTCAATGCAGCCCGCTGTGCCCGCCTCCCCCAACGGCAAGATCCCCCTCACCCCGGCCCCTTCCGACGCGCCCGTTTTGCTCTCCGCGCGGAACAATGGGTTTATGAGCCACCAGCCCGCCGAGGTACCGGTCCAGCACGCCCAGCCGTCCGTCGGTTCCATCGCCGCGCACCGGCCGCACACCGTCGCGGCCACGGTGTCCGATCTCGAGCCCGACATCGATGCCGACCTCGACGCGTACGAGGAAGATCACGAGGGCGACGGCGCCGAACTGCCCCAGGGACGGTTCCTCGACCGCGAACGAAGCTGGCTCGCGTTCAACGAGCGCGTCCTGGAGCTCGCCGAGGATCCCGCCACCCCGCTGCTCGAACGGGCGAACTTCCTCGCGATCTTCGCGTCCAACCTGGACGAGTTCTTCATGGTCCGGGTGGCCGGCCTGAAGCGCCGTATCGCGACCGGCGTCGCCACCCGCTCCGCGTCCGGTCTGCAGCCCCGCGAGGTCCTGGACCTGATCTGGAACCGCTCCCGCGAGCTCATGGCCCGGCACGCCGCCTGCTACCAGCAGGACGTCGCCCCGGCGCTCGCCGAGGAGTCCATCCACCTCATCCGCTGGCCCGACCTCACCGAGAAGGAGCAGGCCCGCCTCTTCACGCTCTTCCGGCAGCAGATCTTCCCGGTCCTGACCCCGCTGGCCGTGGACCCGGCGCACCCCTTCCCGTACATCTCCGGCCTCTCGCTGAACCTCGCGGTCGTCGTGCGCAACCCTGTCAGCGGCCACCGCCACTTCGCGCGGGTGAAGGTCCCGCCGCTGCTGTCCCGCTTCCTGGAGGCCTCCCCGCAGCGGTACGTCCCTCTCGAGGACGTCATCGCCGCGCATCTGGAGGAGCTCTTCCCCGGCATGGAGGTGCTCGCGCACCATATGTTCCGGGTGACCAGGAACGAGGACCTGGAGGTGGAGGAGGACGACGCGGAGAACCTTCTGCAGGCGCTGGAGAAGGAGCTCATGCGGCGCCGCTTCGGGCCGCCTGTGCGGCTCGAGGTCGAGGAGTCCATCGATCCGTACGTGCTCGATCTGCTGGTCCGCGAGCTGAAGATGTCCGACGCCGAGGTCTATCCGCTGCCCGGTCCGCTGGACCTGACGGGCCTCTTCGGCATCGCGAAGCTGGACCGGCCCGAGCTGAAGTACCCGAAGTTCATCGCGGGCACCCACCGGGATCTCGCCGAGGTCGAGTCGGCCTCCGCGCCGGACATATTCATGGCACTGCGCGAGCGTGACGTACTGCTGCACCACCCGTACGACTCGTTCTCGACGTCCGTGCAGGCCTTCCTGGAGCAGGCCGCGGCCGACCCGGACGTGCTCGCCATCAAGCAGACGCTGTACCGCACCTCCGGCGACTCCCCGATTGTCGACGCGCTGATCGACGCCGCCGAATCGGGCAAGCAGGTCCTGGTACTGGTGGAGATCAAGGCCCGCTTCGACGAGCAGGCCAACATCAAGTGGGCGCGCAAGCTGGAGGAGTCCGGCTGCCATGTCGTCTACGGTCTTGTCGGCCTGAAGACCCACTGCAAGCTGTCGCTGGTGGTCCGCCAGGAGAGCGACACACTGCGCCGCTACTCGCACGTCGGCACCGGCAACTACCACCCGAAGACGGCCCGGCTGTACGAGGACCTGGGGCTGCTGACCGCGGACCCGCAGGTCGGGGCGGACCTCTCGGACCTGTTCAACCGGCTCTCGGGATACTCGCGCCGCGAGACGTACCGCCGTCTGCTGGTCGCGCCCAAGTCCCTGCGCGACGGCCTGATCGCGCGAATAAACAAGGAAGCCGCACACCACCGCGCCGGACGGCCCGCCTACGTACGCATCAAGGTCAACTCGATGGTGGACGAGGCGATCATCGATGCCTGCTACCGGGCGGCGATGGCGGGCGTGCGGGTGGACATCTGGGTCCGCGGCATCTGCGCGCTGCGCCCCGGAGTCCCCGGCCTCTCGGAGAACATCCGGGTGCGCTCGATCCTCGGCCGCTTCCTGGAGCACTCCCGGATCTTCGCCTTCGGCAACGGCGGCGAGCCCGAGGTGTGGTTCGGCAGCGCCGACATGATGCACCGCAACCTCGACCGCCGTATCGAGGCACTGGTACGGGTCACCGACCCGTCCCACCGCGCGGCCCTCACCCGGCTGCTGGAGACCGGCATGTCCGACAGCACGTCCTCCTGGCATCTCGGCCCGGACGGCGCGTGGATCCGGCACTCCACAGACTCGGAAGGCCAGCCGCTGCGGCACGTACAGGAGATGCTCATAGACGCCCGGAGGCGCCGGCGTGCACAGCCCTGAAATCTCCCGGCAGGACACTGCCGCCGTCCCGGCCGGTCTCCCGGCCACGGTCACGGCGGGCGAGGCCCTTGCCCGGTATCTCCACGCGCAGGCCGGCGACTTCCTGCGCAGTCTGCGGCTGCACAGCGAGAGCGGCGCGGACACGGCGGGCGTGGCGGCGGCCGCCCGCGCGCTGCGCCAGGCGTCCCGGCGGATCAGCGGAACGCTGCACACCTTCCGGCCGCTGCTCGACCCCGCCTGGGCGGACGGTCTGCGCACCGAGCTGGCCTGGCTCTCCGCCACTCTGGCCCAGGAGCACGCCTGCACCTCACGGCTCGGCCGGCTACTGGAAGCGCTGTCCCGGCTCTCGGGTGCGGTACCGCTGCCGCCCGCGAGGGGGCAGCGCGGCCCGCTCGAGGCCGCCCCTTCCGAGGCCGCCCCTTCCGAGCCCAGCGCTTCCGAGCCCGGCGCTTCCGAGCCCGGCGCCGAGACGCCCCGCAGTACCGGCACGCTCACGGTCGGTGCCGCACGGGCCGGGGCCCTGCTGGAGCGGCAGCTCACCCTCGCCCGGACCCGCGCCCACTCCGCCGCGCTCCAGGCGCTCGGCTCCTCCCGCTTCCACGCGGTCGCCGACGCCGTCGCGGTACTCGCCTCCGAGCTGCCGCTCGGCCCGCCGGCCGGCGCCCCGGCCGCCGAGGCCCTGACGCTGCCCGCGGAGCTCGCCGAGCGCCGGTTCCTGGAGGCGGTGGCCGCACTGCCGCTGGCCCGCGCGGCACATCCGTACAACGCCGAGGCCCTGGTGCACGGTCTCGCCGCCGCATCGGCCGGAGAGGCGCAGGACGCGCCTTGGCACCAGGTGCGGCTGCTGCTGCGACTGCACCGGTACGCACAGGAGGTGCTGCATCCGAAGACGGACCCGGTGCTGTGCCATGCGGGGCTGGTCCTCGACCGCCACCGCGACGCCGCGGAAGCGGCCGACGCGGCCGCCACCGCAGCCCGTACGCCGCGGATCGCCCCGGCCACCGCGTACGCCCTGGGTGTGCTGCACGCTGATCAGCGGCACGAGGTCGAGGCCGCCCGTTTCGCCTTCCAGCAGGTGTGGCAGAGGGCCGCGGCGGTGACGGCACCGTGAGGGCGGCGTCGTGAATCGCCTGGGGGACGACGTCGTCCCGGCCGCCGGCTGTGTGCTGTGGCGCCGCTCCCCGTACGGGGACGACGGTATCGAGATCTGCCTCGTACACCGTCCCAAGTACGACGACTGGTCGCACCCGAAGGGCAAGCTGAAGCGCGGCGAGGACGCCCTTTCCGGCGCTCTGCGCGAAGTACTCGAGGAGACCGGCCACCAGTGCGTCCCCGGTGCCCGCCTCCCCACCGCGCACTACATTGCGAACGGACGCCCCAAGCAGGTCACCTACTGGGCCGCCGAGGCGACCACGGGAACCTTCACTCCGAACGAGGAGGTCGACCGCATCCTCTGGCTCTCCCCGACAGCGGCCCGCAACCGCCTCACCCAGCCGCGTGACCGCACGCTCCTGGACGCGCTGCTCGCGGCCCTCCACTCGGCGTGAACCGCATGAACCGGCACGCTGAGTGGCGACACGGCGACAGGCACCAGGCCGCCCGACACGGTTCACCTCCCGTTCACTCTCTCCCGTTGGCCGCTTCACCTGATCTGCCTAATTTCGGCCCTACACGGTGACCGGCACAGTGCCGGCCCCCCACCCCGAACCACGCCGCCATAGAACGCCAAAGACACCCGGTCAGCGTCCGGCGGCTCCTGGAAGGAAACACCCGAAGTGAAGCTTCAGCGCAAGAACGGGCTTCGCGCCACCGCGCTCGGTGCCATCGCCGTGACCGGCGCCCTGGTTCTCACGGCGTGTGGCTCGGACGACAACGCAGGCGGCACCGGCGGCACGGGCGAGCAGACCAACGCGGCGTCGAACATCAAGTGCGACGGCGCCAAGGGCAAGCTCCTGGCGTCCGGTTCCAGCGCGCAGAAGAACGCCATGGACCTGTGGGTCAAGAACTACATGGCCGGCTGCAAGGGCGTGGAGATCAACTACAAGGCCTCCTCGTCCGGTGAGGGCATCATCGCCTTCAACCAGGGCACCGTCGGCTTCGCCGGCTCCGACTCGGCGCTCAAGCCGGAAGAGGTCACCGAGTCCAAGAAGATCTGCAAGGGCGGCCAGGGCATCAACCTGCCCATGGTCGGCGGCCCGATCGCCATCGGCTACAACGTGCCGGGCGTCGACAACCTGACCCTGGACGCCTCGACCATCGCCAAGATCTTCAACGGCAAGATCAAGAACTGGAACGACCCGGCGATCGCCGCCCTGAACAAGGGTGCCAAGCTCCCGGACAAGGCGATCCAGGCCTTCCACCGCTCCGAGGACTCCGGCACCACGGCGAACCTCGGCAAGTACCTCGGCGCCACCGCCAAGGCCGACTGGCCCTACGAGGCCGAGAAGAAGTGGCCGGCCCCGGGCGGCCAGGCCGCCTCCGGCTCCGCCGGTGTCGCCGCGCAGGTCAAGCAGGCCGAGGGCTCGATCGGTTACTTCGAGCTCTCGTACGCGACCTCGCAGTCCATCCCGACCGTCAAGATCAACACGGGTGCTGCCGCCCCGGTCGAGGCCAGCTCCGAGAACGCCTCCAAGGCGATCGCCGCCGCCAAGATCAAGGGCACCGGCAAGGACCTGGCCCTCGGTCTCGACTACACCACCAAGGCCGACGGCGCCTACCCGATCGTCCTGGTGACCTACGAGGTCGTCTGCGACACCGGCAACAAGGCCGACACCCTGGGCACGGTCAAGTCCTTCCTGACCTACACCGCCAGCGACGAGGGCCAGAAGCTCCTCTCCGGCGCCGGCTACGCCCCGATCCCGGCCGAGATCAACACCAAGGTCCGCGAGACCGTCGCGGGTCTGAAGTAACGCAACAGGCCGGCGGGGGCCCTGCGCCCCCGCCGGCCACCCATCCGGTGCACCGCCGCCAGGGGAGTCCTGCAGCTCCCCGCCACAGACCGGAAAGATCATGGCTTCCACTACACCGATAGCTTCCCCTCCCCCAACGCCGGCTCCGCCGGTCAACAGGAGGCGCGGAACGTCCACCGGCCGCGCCGGCGACAAGGTCTTTCTCGGCCTGTCCCGCGGCTCGGGCATCCTCCTCCTGGTGATCATGGCGTCGATCGCCGCGTTCCTCACCTACCGCGCGACGCTTGCCATCTCGAAGGACGAGGGCAACTTCCTCACCACCTTCGACTGGAACCCGGCGGGCAACCCGCCGGTCTTCGGCATTGCGGTCCTGCTGTTCGGCACGGTCGTCAGCTCGATCATCGCGATGGTGATCGCCGTACCGATCGCCGTCGGCATCGCGCTGTTCATCTCGCACTACGCACCGCGCCGCCTCGCCGCCCCCCTCGCCTACGTCGTGGATCTGCTGGCCGCCGTGCCGTCGATCATCTACGGCATCTGGGGCGCCCTCTTCCTCGTCCCGTACATGGAGGGCCTCAACCTCTGGCTGGACGAGTTCTTCGGCTGGACGTACATCTTCGAGAAGACCGAAGTCGGCGTCGCCCGCTCGCTGTTCACCGTGGGTGTGCTGCTGGCGATCATGATCCTGCCGATCGTGACCAGCGTCAGCCGCGAGGTCTTCCTGCAGGTCCCGCGCATGAACGAAGAGGCCGCCCTCGCCCTCGGCGCCACCCGCTGGGAAGTCATCCGGCTCTCGGTGCTCCCCTTCGGCCGCTCGGGCGTGATCTCCGCCTCGATGCTGGGCCTGGGCCGCGCGCTCGGCGAGACGATGGCCGTCGCCACGGTCCTCTCTCCAAGCTTCCTGATCTCTTTCCATCTGCTCAATCCGGGCGGCGGAACCTTCGCCCAGAACATCGCAGCGAAGTTCGACGAGGCCAATGAGCTCGGGCGCGACGCCCTGATCGCCTCCGGTCTGGTCCTCTTCATCCTCACACTGCTGGTCAACGGCGCGGCCCGCCTGATCATCGCGCGCCGCAAGGAGTACTCGGGGGCCAACGCATGAGCCAGGCAGCCATCAAGGACAGGCCCACGCCGACCCCGCCCTCCCACAGGGGAAGCCTCAGCGGCCGGTCGCTCCCCCGCTGGGCACCGGCGGGGTTCGCGGTCGTCTCCATCGCGCTCGGCGTCGGCATCGGCATGGGGGCCGGCTGGGAGAGCCGCGTTCAGTGGGGCCTGATCTCGGCCCTTCTCTTTCTGAGCATCTCGTACGTGGTGACCACGGCCGTCGAGAACAAGCGCCAGGCCAAGGACCGCCTCGCCACCAGCATCGTGTGGGTGTGCTTCATCCTCGCCGTGATCCCGCTGTTCTCGCTGATCTGGGTGACCATCAGCCGCGGTACGAAGGTGCTCAACGCCTACTTCCTCAGCCACTCCATGGCCGGCGTCCCCGGCTTCGAGGCGGGCGGCGGCGTCTACCACGCCATCATCGGCACGCTGGAGCAGGTCGGCCTCGCCACCGTGATCTCGGTGCCGATCGGTCTGCTGACCGCGGTCTACCTGGTCGAGTACGGCAAGGGCGCGCTGGCCAAGGCCGTCACCTTCTTCGTCGACGTCATGACGGGTATCCCCTCGATCGTCGCGGGTCTGTTCATTCTCTCGATCATGCTCATCCTCGAGCTGCAGCCCTCCGGTCTGATGGGCGCGCTGGCGCTGTCGATCCTGATGATCCCGGTCGTGGTCCGCTCCACCGAGGAGATGCTCAAGCTCGTACCCAACGAGCTGCGCGAAGCCTCGCTGGCACTCGGCGTACCGAAGTACCGCACGATCCTCAAGGTGGTTATCCCGACCGCGCTCGGCGGTATCACCACTGGTGTGATGCTCGCCATCGCACGTATCGCCGGTGAGACCGCCCCGATCATGCTGCTGGTCTTCGGCAGCCAGCTGATCAACACGAACCCGTTCGAAGGCGCCCAGTCCTCGCTCCCCTTCTACGTCTGGGAGCAGTACCGGGTCGGCAGCGAGGCGTCGTACGACCGCGCCTGGGCCGCCGCCCTGGTCCTGATCGCCTTCGTCATGATCCTCAATCTGGTGGCCCGCGGCATCGCCCGCTGGAAGGCCCCGAAGACCGGTCGCTGACGCGACCACGTGAAAGCGAAGTGATTCACATGGCCAAGCGCATCGACGTCAGCGGCCTCACCGCCTACTACGGCTCCCACAAGGCGATCGAGGACATCTCGATGACCGTGGAGCCCCGCTCCGTGACGGCCTTCATCGGCCCGTCCGGCTGCGGCAAGTCCACCTTCCTGCGCACCCTGAACCGTATGCACGAGGTCACTCCCGGTGGCCGCGTCGAGGGCAAGGTGCTGCTGGACGACGAGAACCTGTACGGCTCGAGCGTCGACCCGGTCGCCGTGCGCCGCACGGTCGGCATGGTCTTCCAGCGGCCGAACCCCTTTCCGACGATGTCGATCTTCGACAATGTCGCGGCGGGCCTGCGCCTGAACGGTTCGTACAAGAAGAACCAGCTGGCGGACGTCGTCGAGAAGTCCCTGAAGGGCGCCAACCTCTGGAACGAGGTCAAGGACCGCCTGAACAAGCCCGGCTCCAGTCTCTCCGGCGGCCAGCAGCAGCGTCTGTGCATCGCCCGCGCGATCGCGGTCGAGCCGGATGTGCTGCTGATGGACGAGCCCTGCTCGGCGCTCGACCCGATCTCGACCCTCGCGATCGAGGACCTGATCGGCGAGCTGAAGGAGCGCTTCACGATCGTCATCGTGACGCACAACATGCAGCAGGCGGCGCGGGTCTCGGACCGTACGGCGTTCTTCAACCTGTCGGCGGTCGGCCAGCCCGGCAAGCTCATCGAGATAGACGAGACCGAGCGGATCTTCGCCAACCCGTCGGTGCAGGCCACGGAGGACTACATCTCCGGCCGCTTCGGGTAGTCATCCGGTCCTGTGGTCACGGTGGGCCGGTGGCGCAGTCGCCCGGTCGTGTGGCGACCGGGGGCCGGGGCGTTGGTGGTGCTCCCGGTGGGGGGTTTCCTCAGTTGGCCGGTCTCCTGGTGAGCGTGGGCCGGGGGCGTTCGTGGTTGCTCTCCGGCGGGGGGTTTCCTCAGTTGGCCGGTCTCCTGGTGAGCGTGGGCCGGGGGCGTTCGTGGTTCTCCCGGTGGGGGGTTTCCACCGGAGAACCGCCGAACCCTCCGGCGTACCGGTCGCGGACAGGCGGGCAAACCGCTGAAACGCCCCGTGGCCCCCTAACACGTCTCGCGGTGCTGCATGGCGGTGCCACCGCAAGGCGAAGGGCCCGCCCCCTCTCCCAGGGGGCGGGCCCACTTGCGTTCCAGCGCGAACGGCGGCACCGCCGCGATGGTCAGCCGAAGATCAGGTAGACCACGCCATAGCTCAACGCAGCGACCGCCGCCGCCGCCGGCATCGTGATGAACCAGCCCAGAACGATGTTCTTGGCAACACCCCAGCGGACCGCGTTGACCCGCTTTGTCGCACCCACACCCATGATCGCCGAGGTGATCACATGCGTGGTCGAGATCGGCGCCTGGAAGAGGAACGCCGAGCCGAACATGATCGACGCACCGGTCGTCTCGGCCGCGAAGCCCTGCGGCGGGTCCAGCTCGATGATCTTGCGGCCGAGCGTCCGCATGATGCGCCAGCCGCCCGCGTACGTACCGAGCGAGAGCATCATCGCGCAGGCGATCTTCACCCAGACCGGGATCGCGTCGCCCTGGTCCTCCACGTCGGCAATGACCAGCGCCATCACCACGATGCCCATCGTCTTCTGCGCGTCCTGCAGACCATGACCGAGCGCCATGCCGGCCGCCGAGACCGTCTGCGCTATCCGGAAACCGCGCTTGGCCTTGGCGGGGTTGGACCTACGGAACATCCACATGATCGCGACCATCACCAGATAGCCGACAACCAGACCGACGAAGGGCGAGACAAGCATCGGGATGACGATCTTCTCGAGCACGCCGCTCCAGATGACCTCGGTCCCGCCGGCCAGCGCCGCGCCCACCATGCCGCCGAACAGCGCATGGGAAGAGGACGACGGCAGACCGAAGTACCAGGTGACCAGGTTCCAGACGATCGCGCCGAGCAGCGCCGCGAAGAGAATGCCCATGCCGCGCGGGCCCTGGGGCGTCTCGATGATCCCCTCGCTGACGGTCTTGGCGACACCCTGGCCGAGGAACGCACCGGCGAGGTTCATCACCGCGGCCATCGCCAGCGCCGCGCGCGGCGTCAGCGCCCGCGTGGAGACCGAGGTCGCGATCGCGTTCGCCGAGTCGTGAAAGCCATTGGTGTACGTGAATCCGAGCGCGACACCAATAGTCACGATCAGCGCAAAGGTGTCCACGAGGTTCAGGACTCCTTGACCGCAATGGTCTCCACGGTGTTCGCGACATGCTCGAAGGCGTCGGCGGCCTCTTCCAGCACATCCACGATCTGCTTGAGCTTGAGCACCTCGATGGCGTCGTACTTACCGTTGAAGAGCGTCGCAAGGAGCTTGCGGTGAATCTGGTCGGCCTGGTTCTCGAGGCGGTTGACCTCGATCCAGTACTCGGTGAGGTTGTCCATGGTCCGCAGATGCGGCATCGCCTCGGCGGTCAGCTCCGCGGCCCGCGCCAGTACCTCGATCTGCTGCTCGACACCCTTGGGCAGCTCCTCGACCTGGTAGAGCACGACCAGGTCGACGGCCTCCTCCATGAAGTCCATGATGTCGTCGAGCGACGAAGCGAGTTTGTAGATGTCCTCGCGGTCGAACGGCGTGATGAACGAGGAGTTCAGCTGGTGGAAGATCGCGTGGGTGGCGTCGTCCCCCGCGTGCTCCGCTGCCCGCATCCGCTCCGCGATCTCGGCCCGGGCGGAGGCATCCGCACCGAGCAGTTCCATCAGGAGCTTCGAGCCCGTGACGATGTTGTCCGCGGACGCGGCAAACATGTCATAGAAGCTCGTCTCCCTGGGGGTCAGACGAAATCGCACGTGGGGTCCTCGGGGTGCTTTGGATTTGGTCAGGCTGATGCTAGGCGCATCATCCGGCCACGGCTAACCGGCGTTGTTCAGTGTCGCCCATCGGGCACAGTGGCCATCACGGGCCCCCGCCCCCGATCTCGCGCGATTCGTTACCATATACCCACGAGGGGTATGTAGTCCCTTTCTGGACAAGCACGTCGACAAGGACAGACGGACAACGGGAGGACGCGATGACGACCACCGAGGCGGCCGGCCCCCCGGTCACGGACCATGACCACGGTGTGCACGGCTACCACAAGCAGAAGGACGAGCACCTCAAGCGGCTGCGCCGGATCGAGGGCCAGATCCGCGGGCTGCAGCGGATGGTCGACGAGGACGTCTACTGCATCGACATACTCACCCAGGTCTCCGCGTCCACCAAGGCTCTGCAGTCCTTCGCGCTCCAGCTGCTGGAGGAGCATCTGCGGCACTGCGTTGCCGACGCTGCGGTGAAGGGCGGCGAGGAGATCGACGCAAAGGTCGAGGAGGCGACGAAGGCGATCGCGCGCCTTCTGCGCACCTAGTACATGCACGGGGGCGCGGCGACCGCGTCCCGGCCGCACCCTGTGTTTCCGGTCACGCCTGCCGCGACGGGCCTGAGAGCGCGGACCGCTCGGCCACCACCTTCAGCACCTCGTCGATACGGTCCGGGCTGAGCCGTTCCTCGTCCGCGGCCGACGCCGCGATGATCAACTCACCACACAGCTCGATCTCCGCGAGGGCCACGTGGTCCTGGACGGTCGCAGTATTGGGCGGAGCCACGTGCATTCACCTCTTCCTGCCGGTGTCGACTTCCTAGCGTAGGGAGTGATACACGGACCGCGCATGGCACGTCCGGACCATTTAGGCCCTGATCTTCCCGGCGTAAATGTCCCGTTGGTCGGGGAGACGCACAGCCACCGGCGTCCCGAAGTCGTACAGCAGGGTGGTCGACGCGACGGCGACCGGGCGGCCCTGATTGGTGAAACTGAACCGGTGGCGCACCTTGCGCAGCCGGCCTTGTTCGTCGAGGTACACGTCGAACGGCACGATGTCCTTGGCGAACCCTTTCGCCGCGGCGGCCAGCGAGGCCCGCGCATGGGGTTCGGCCACCCGCGCCGCCTGCGCGATGTCCGTGGTGCCCCGGTAGTGACGCACCTTCGTCCCGGCCAGCTCCTCCTCGCCGACGTACGTCACGTCCCTCGCGCCGCGCAGCAGTTCGGCTGCGGCGAGCGGATCGGTCGCGCCGCCGGTGACCAGGTTGCCGTCCTGGAGGGTGGTCGTGTCGACCCGCACCCACTTGTCGGCCGGTACGCCGGCGCCCCGGTTCTTCATGTACAGCGCCCCGGGCGTCAGCAGCTCGGTGATCGGACGGTGCTCGTCGGCGCCCGCGGGATCCTTGGGCAGTACGACCCTCAGCTCACCGGCCCGTCGCTTGAAGTCGTATCCGCCCTCGCCCCGGATGATCACCCGGGTCCCGCCGGTCGCCATCTCCATGGACGTTCGGGCCTTGGAGCTGCCGGCCCCGGCCAGTACGTCGGCGGCTCTCCGTACGTCGTCGACTCTGCCGCCACCCCGCCGGTCGTCGGCCGCGGCACCGCCGCCGACGGAACACCCGCTGCTCGCCACCGCCCCCAGTACGACGGCCGCGACGGCGAACGCCCCGCCCCTGTGCCTGTGCTGCTGCACCACCATCGCCTGCCAACCCCCAACACGGAACCGCTGCTTGTACGAGGCCCCACCCGTCCCGCATAACGACTGCCCTGGCCCCTCGTCACGCGGGGGTCCGTCCTCGACGCGGCCCCAGTACCGTGGAGTGGTGCTTCAGCAAGACCCCACCGGCGACGCCTCGCCACACCGAGCCACCACCACCGAACGCGGCTCATTCGCCACCGCCCGCTGCACCTGCGGCTGGGCCGGGCCTGCCCGACGCTCCCGCGAACGGGCGCGTACGGATGCCGAGTTGCACACATCGACACCTGCGACGGAACACTGACGCAGCCCTCTGGACCTGCGGCACAGGGAAAACCGCCGCCCAGCCCCGGGAACCCTCCGCCCCCAGGAACCGTCTCGTTCCCCAGGAGGCCCCATGGACCGGCGCGCACTGCTCACCACCGCTGTAGTTCTCACCGCTGCCGCCTGCACAGGCAAGAACGGCAGCGGCGCAACCGCAGCTCCTACCGGCACGCCCGGCGCCGGCCGCTCACCGGGCAGATCCGCGTCCGCCACCACCATCACCACCGCCGCGGCGCCCGACTGGACCGCGCTCGCGCGCGGCCTCGACGGGAAGCTCGTACGCCCCGGTGACGCCGCGTACCGCTCCGCCCGGCAGCTCTACAACACCCGCTTCGACTCGCTGAAGCCCGCCGCCGTCGCCTATGTCGCAGGCGAGGACGACGTCAAGGAGTGCCTGGCCTACGCCAGAGCCCACCGCGTCCCCGTCTCCATCCGGAACGGCGGCCATTCCTATGCGGGCTGGTCCTCCGGCAACGGCCGCCTCGTCATCGATGTGTCCTCGCTGAACCGCGTCGGACAGGACGGCTCCATCGGCGCCGGCGCCAAGCTCATCGACGTCTACGCCGGTCTCGCCCGCAACAACCGCACCATCCCCGCGGGCTCGTGCCCCTCCGTCGGCGTGTCCGGGCTCACCCTCGGCGGCGGCCACGGCGTCACCTCACGCGCGTACGGTCTGACCTGCGACAGCCTCACCGCGGCGACCATCGTCACAGCCGACGGCAAGCAGCTGACCGCGAGCGCCACCGAGAACAAGGACCTCTTCTGGGCGCTGCGCGGCGCCGGCAACGGCAACTTCGGCGTCGTGACCCGGCTCCACTTCCGTACACATCCCACGCCGCCGACCGTCACCGCCTATCTCACCTGGCCCTGGGCGAAGGCTGCGGCCGTCCTCAGCGCCTGGCAGCAGTGGGGCCCGGACCAGCCGGACGAGATATGGTCGTCCGCGCATCTCGCCGCCGGGCCCGGCGGCACGCCGACCCTCTCCATAGCCGCGTTCTCCCTCGGCAGCGAGGGCGACCTCAAGAACGCGCTCGACCGCCTCGCCGACAAGGCCGGCTCGCCCGCCCGCTCGGTCTCGGTGCGCCGCCGCAGCTACCGGGAGGCGATGCTCGGCTACGCGAACTGCACGACGATCACCCAATCGCAGTGCCATCTGCCGGGCACCACCCCGGGCCGTACGCCCCAAGGCGCGCTGCAGCGCGAGACATACGTCGCGGCCTCCGACTTCTTCGACCACAACCTCTCCCCGGCCGGAATGCGCGCACTGATCTCCGCGACCGAGGCGTTCACCCGGATCAAGCCCGGCCAGGGCGGGGGCGGCGGTTCCATCGCGCTCACCGCGCTCGGCGGAGCGGTCAACCGCGTGGACCCCCTGGCGACGTCGTTCGTCCACCGGCGGTCCCGGATGCTCGCGCAGTACATCGGCTCCTGGCGGCCCGGCACCTCGGGCACCGCCCAGCAGGCCTGGCTGAAAAATGCCCATGCGTCGATGCGCCGTTATGCGTCGGGAGCCGCGTACCAGAACTACATCGATCCCACGCTGACCGACTGGCGCCGGGCGTACTACGGGCCTGCCGCGGACCGCCTCGCCCGGCTGAAGAAGCAGTACGACCCGGACAGGGTCTTCAACTTCCCGCAGGCGCTGTAGTACGTACGGGCGGACGCCGGGCCGGGCGTCAGGCCGCCAGATCCTTGTCCCCGGCGCCGGACCCCTCGGTCCTCGGCTCCGGAACGCCGACCGTCTCCGGCAGGTCCGCCGACCCCGCCACCGACCGCCTCGACCGTACGAGCCACGCCACCCGCCCCGACCCGGCGACCGCCGACATGAGCGGTGTCAGCAGCGCCAGCGCGAGCGGCGCGAGCAGCAGCGTCACCGCCGTCCCGAGCGCGAATCCACCGACGACGTCGGTCGGGTAGTGCACGCCCATATAGACCCGGCAGAAGCCCTCAGCCAGGGCGAGACCGATCGCGGCGAGCCCGAACTTCCGGTGCGCGACGAAGAGTCCGGCGCCGAGGGCCATCGCCATCGTCGCGTGGTCGCTCACGAAGGAGTAGTCGGTCTTTCCGGCCACCAGGACTTCAATGCCCTGGTGGTCCAGGAACGGCCGCGGCCGTTCGACGAATCCGCGGATGGGGATGTTGACCAGCAGCGCGAGTCCGGCGGCCAGCGGCGCCCAGACCAGCCCGGCGACCGCCGCGACCGAGTCCTCGGTGGTGCCGCGCCGGCGCACGCTCCACCAGCACCAGAGCACCACCAGCACCATCGCGAGCATGATTCCGTACTCGCCGATGAATTCCATGGTGCGGTCGAGCCACGACGGGGCGTCCTTGGCCAGGCCGTTGATGTCGTAGAGCAGGCTGAGATCGGGGTTCGACCCATCCGACGCGAGTCCAGCCATCTGCTGCGGCCCCTTGCCTTGTCGCCTGCCGCGACGCACCTCCGAGTGCGCCGCATCTGCCAACCCCCGTGGTCAGTGCGGTGTCTGCTCCATGGTCAGTGCGCTGTCCCAGTCAATGGAACGCCCCGCTCCCTGTATACGTTCCACTCTCCACCGAACGATCACCATGACGTTATCGAAGAGTGACACATCGTTGCAGCTCAGAGACGTGGCTCAGCAGAGAGTTCCGGCCACGCCCGACGGCTCGTCAGGCTTCCGGCAACGAGGTCGGCAGCGCCTTCGCGCCGTCCTTGGTGACCCTGGTCGCACCGAAGTAGTCCGGAGTGTCGATCTTGTCGAAGCGGATCACGGCACCGGTGTACGGAGCGTCGATCATGTAGCCGCCGCCGACATAGAGCCCGACGTGCCGGATCGCCCGCGAGTTGGTGAGGTCGTCGGAGAAGAAGACCAGATCGCCGGGGAGCAGCTCGTCCCGCGACGGATGCTCGCCGGCGTTGTACTGGTCGTTCGCGACGCGCGGCAGCTCGATCCCGACGGTCTGGTACGCGGCCTGGGTCAGCCCGGAACAGTCGAAGCGTCCGCCCTGCTCGGGCGTGCCGTTGCCGCCCCACAAGTACTTCGTACCGAGCTTCTGCTGCGCGAAGTAGATCGCCGCGGCCGCCTGCCGCGACGGCTCGACCCGCCCGACAGGCCTGGCAAAGCTCTTCTCCAGAGTGCGGATGACCTTCACATAGTTCTGTGTCTCGCGGTACGGCGGTACGCCTTGGTACTTGATGACGGCGTAGGCGCCGGCGTTGTACGCGGCGAGCATGTTGTCGGTCGCGTTGCCGGGCGCTTTCTTTACATATCCGGCCAGTTCGCAGTCGTACGAGGCAGCGGACGGAATCGCGTCGGCCGGATCCCAGATGTCGCGGTCGCCGTCCTTGTCGCCGTCGACCCCGTGCGCGGCCCAGGTGCCGGGGATGAACTGCGCGATGCCCTGGGCCGCGGCGGGGCTCTGCGCCTTGGGGTTCCAGCCGCTCTCCTGGTAGAGCTGGGCAGCGAGCAAAGCGGGGTTGATGGCCGGGCAGAGGTTGCCCCACTTCTGTACGAGCGGCTGATAGAGCGCGGGCACAGCGCCCTTGGCAAGGCCGACCGCACGCCCGCCGCTTCCGCCCATGAGCCCGGCGGCGGCGGAGTAGGTACCGACGACGAGCAGCGCGACGAAGCTCAGGCACAGCCCGATCCCGATTCCACCGGCCATCCAGACTTTTCGCACGCTCTCAACCCTCCCCCATCCGAGCCGCGTTCCTGCCCGTCACTCGCGAGCCTAGGGTTTGCGTCCCACGCCGCCGAACATGGCGACCTCGTCGGCAGGTACCTCGGGCCGCCAGCGGGAACACGACACCACGCCGGGCTCCAGCATCTCGAGACCGTCGAAGTACCGGGTGAGCTGCTGCGGGGTGCGCTGGGTGAGCCGGGGCGTGCCGTGCTCGTTCCAGAACGCTACGGCGGCGTCCACATCCGGCATCGCCGGGCTGGTGATGGTGTGGGACAGGACGAGATGACTGCCGGCGGGCAATGCGTCCATGAGACGGCGGACGATGCCGTACGACTCCTCGTCGTCCTCAATGAAGATCACGACACCGAGCAGCATCAGCGCGACGGGCCGGGTGAGGTCGAGCGTCCGGGCGGCGCTCTCCAGGATCGTGTCGACATCACGCAGATCGGCGTCGAGATAATCGGTGCGGCCCTCGGGCGTACTGGTGAGCAGGGCGCGGGCGTGCGCGAGGACCAGGGGATCGTTGTCCACGTACACGACGCGCGCCTCGGGCTCGGCGCGCTGGGCCACCTCGTGGGTGTTGTCGGCGCTGGGCAGCCCGGTCCCGATGTCGAGGAACTGCCGGATCCCCACCTCGGCGGCGAGATGATGCACGGCCCGCCCCAGGAACAGCCGGTCCGCGAGGGCGTAGTCGCCGATTCCGGGGTGGAGCGCGCGGATCTGGTCCCCGGCTTCGCGGTCGACGGAGTAGTTGTCCTTGCCGCCGGTCCAGTAGTTCCAGATCCGGGCGGTGTGGGGGCGCGTGGTGTCGATCCTTGCGAGTAAGTGCGCGTTGTCGGTCACACGGTCCAAGATATCCAACTCGGCTTGGAACGGCTGGTGTTGGGTCAGACGGTGCTTCTGTCCAGTGGCGGGCCGATGTCGGACGGGAGCAACGCGGCCAGGGCGAGAACGGCGACAGCGCCCGGATGGGGGCACAATGACACCTATTGCCGGGAGTCACCCTCCGTGATACACAGAGTGACCGTACACGCTCCTCGTACCTTCCCCGGTCCATGCCCGCCGCAGGTCAGGACGGCTGGACCGGTCATACGTGCGGAGATCGGGTAAAGAGACCCGCCAAGTCGGCTTACGGGGGCGGTTTCATCAGCGAAGATAGAACGACGACCCATGCCGAGCGGCAGGGGCACTGAACAACCCAACAGGGGCGGTGAGTTACATGATCCTGGCAGCCGAAAAGGGCGACATCACCACCATCATCGGCGGAATCGCCCCGAACTGGGGGCCTTTCGGGAGCCTGGGTAACGAGGCCAGAGTGATGATCGAGGTCGTGATGGCCGTGGCCATCCTCCTCTGCCTCGGCATCGCGATCTGGGGCGCGGCGAAACAGCGCATCGGAGCGACGGCACTCCGCGACACCTTCAGCGCCGAACAGGGCAAGGGCCTGATCGTCGCCGGTCTGACCGGCGTCTTCATCATCGGGTCGCTGGGGACCTTGTTCACCATCGTGTACGGGATGGCTGTCTGACCCCGCCGGTCCTCTCCGGATGTGCCCGGCCCACCCTTTGAGGTTGCGTTTCCCTGATGTCGAGTCACCACACCACGCCCGCAAGGGAAGCAGCACGACTACCGTCGTACTACGTGTTGGGATGCGCGTCGTACTACGCGGAACTGCGAACGGTTGAGGGGGACTACCCGAGATGAGCCTCGGTGACGAGCAGGGCTACGGCGGCGAGTCGGGCGGCCGTACGGAGGAGAGGTTCGGCGGCTCGGGCCAGACCCGTACGCGCCTGCCGGGCGGTGGCGAAACCGACGTCTACGGCGGCGCGCGCCGACCCGTGCGGAGCTCACGCTCCCTCATCACGGTGGTGGGTGTGGTGGTGCTGCTGATCGCTGCTATCGCGTTCGCGAACCAGGGCGGCGGCGGGGCCGAGGACGACCCGTCCGGGGGCGGCGGCAAGGGTGCGGCCGGGGCTCCGACGGCGGCGACGGGCGTGAAGCCGGTGACGGAGAAGGACGGGGGGATTCCTTCGGGGTACGCGAAGGATGAGCAGGGGGCGCAGAGTGCGGCGGCGAACTATTTGGCCGCGCTGGGCTCTGACGGTATGTACAACAAGGCCCGCCGCGACCAGATCGTCAGCACTGTGTACGCGCCCGAGGTCGCCGCTGCCCGCAAGGGTGACCTGGACAAGGTGTACTCCGGCGAGAAGTTCCTCACCAGCATCGGGCTGAACCCCGATGGCACAGCCCCGGCCGGGATGACGTTCATTACCCGCTTCAACCCGGTGGGATCCAAGGTGGAGAACTTCAACGGTGGCACGGCACGCGTCTCCGTTTGGTACTCGGCGCTCTTCGGGCTGGCCGGTGAGGGCTCCAAGAACCCCGTTTCCGAGAGCTGGTACACGAACATCTTCGAGCTGCAGTGGATCGACGGGGACTGGAAGGTCACTGACTTCACGCAAAAGGACGGCCCCGTACCGGTCGGCCGTGACCAGGCCGCTTCCGGCGCCAAGGAGATGGCCGACGCCGTGCGACAGTTCGGAGGGTTCACGTATGCCCGATAGCCGGCGCCGAGCCCTCTCGATCACCGCCGCAGTCTCCGGTCTCCAGACGGCTGTCGTACTGCTGGCGACCCGCGCTTCCGCAGCCCCGGCGCCGACGCCGACTCCAAGCAAGAGCAACGATCCCTGCGACCTGATTCGCGGCCCCGCACGTGACTACTGCGACAACGGCGCCCCCGGCGGCGCCCCCCGCTCCACCCCCCTCGACCCCGCCAACGCCCTCGACCCCCTCTCCTCCCTCGCCCGCGGCTGCGCCGACGCCGCCGTCTGGACCATCGACCAGCTCTCCAAAGCGGTGAATTCCACCGCCACCGTCGACTTCACCAACTCCGCCTTCCGCGCCCAGTACGCCATCGTCTTCGCCGCTTCCACCATCCTCACCCTCGTCCTCTGGCTCCTCGCCGTCGCCAAGCGCGCCGTCCGCGGTGTCCCCCTCACCACCGCCATCTCCGAAGCCGTCGGCTTCCTCTGGCTCACCGTCCTCGCGTCCGCCTTCACCCCGCTGATCCTCTACACCCTCGTCTCCGCGACCGACGGCGTCACCGAGGTCATCGCAGGCGGCACCAGCGGGCAGACCGATCAGTTCTTCGGGAACTTCTCCGGTGCCCTGAAGAAGGGGACCGACATCGGCGGCGGGCCGATCATGCTGATCGTCGTCTCACTCGTCACGATCCTCGCCGCCGGCGTCCTCTTCCTCGAGCTGTTCATCCGCGCCATCCTTCTCTACGTCGGCGCCCTCCTCGGCGTCGTCGTCTACTCCGGACTCGTCGACAAGAACATGTGGGGACGGGTCCGCCGCTGGGCCGGAATCATGATCGCGATCATCATGGTCAAGCCAGTGATCGCGATCGTCCTGGGTCTCGCGGGCGCGCTCTCCGCCGAGAACGGACCCAACTCGTTCTCCGCCGTCGTCTCCGGCCTCGCGATCATCCTGCTCGCCATCTTCGCCTCCGCGGTGATCTACCGTTTCGTCCCGGGTTTCGGCGACGAGATCGTCGCCTCCCGCAACAACCGCCTGCAGAACGGCGCCGAGAACGCCGCGGCCGCCGTCATCAGCTCGCCCGCCAACCTTGTTTCCCAGGGCATCAAGACCCATAGCAGCCGCGGCAACCAGGGCGGCGGCGACAGCAACAACAGCAGCGCCCCCCGCCCCGCCAACCCCATCAGCGGAGGCGTCGCCGCGCACAGCAGCCGCCCCTCCGGCGGGGGCACCGCAGGCGGCGGATCCGCCGCGCCCCCGCCCCGTAACAGCAGTCCCGGATCAGGCACCCCGCACAGCAACCGCAAGAGCACAGGAGGTGGAGGGCGTTGACCACCCAGTCCCAAGCGATCACGCCCCGCCGTACGTATCTCATCGGCCGTGCCCGGCCGAACGCGATCGTCGGCAAGAACCGCGAGACCGGCGAGATCGCGCTGATCATCGCCGGCGCGTTCCTCGGCATGATGAGCGGGCTGCTGGTCCCCGTCCTGTCCCTGCGGATCGTGCTCCTGATGGGCTTCCCGCTCCTCGCTCTCGCCGCCGTGTACGTGCCGTTCAGGCACCGCACCTTCTACAAGTGGTTCGAGATCAACCGCAGTTACAAGCGCACCCTGCGCAGCGGCACCCTCTACCGCTCCTCCGCCGCCGAGTCCGGTATCCGTCTCGACGGCCGTGAGATCGAGGTCGGCCCGCCCCCGGGCATCGGCAGGATCAACTGGCTCGCCGCGCCCTTCGGCCCGGACGAGATCGCCGTACTGCTGCATGCCGACCGCCGTACCGTCACCGCCGCCATCGAGATCGAGGGCCCCGGCGTCGGACTGCGCGACAGCGAGGACCAGGAGGCGCTCGTCGATCGCTTCGGCACGCTGCTGAAGCATGTGGCCAACGGCGACGGCTTTGTAACGCGCCTTCAGATGCTCGCCCGTACGCTCCCCGCCGACCCCGACGCGCACGCCAAGGACGTTGCCCAGCGCGGCGACCAGCGGACGCCGATGTGGCTGCGCGACTCGTACGACCAGTTGCAGTCGATGGTCTCCACCTCCAGCGAGCAGCACCGCGCGTACCTCGTCGCCTGCATGCACTACACCCGTGAACTGGCCGCCGAGGCCCACACCATGGCCCGTGCCGCCCGACCGCAGTCCGGCCGCAAGCTCGACAAGGACGCGGGCCTCGCCGTCGTCATGGCCCGCGAACTCACCGACATCTGTGCGCGCCTCGCCGAGGCGGACATCCGGGTCCGCCAGCCGCTCGGCCAGGGCCGCCTTGCCTCCCTCGTCCACTCGATGTACGACCCCGACCACCCCATCGACCACATCCAGGCGATGACGAAACGGAACGCCTGGCCGGCCGAGCTGGACGCCATGCAGCCGACGTATCTGCAGGCGAAGACCCGTGAGTCGTCCACCCGCGCGCCCTGGTGCCACTCCACCGCCTGGGTGAAGGAGTGGCCGATGACGCCGGTCGGCGTCAACTTCCTGGCGCCGCTGCTCGTCCACACGCCCGATGTGATCCGTACCGTCGCGGTCTGCATGGACCTGGAGCCGACCGAGGTCGCCATCGAGCGGATGCTCACCGAGAAGACGAACGACGAGGCGGACGCGAGCCGCGCCGCCAAGATGAACCGGACCGTCGACCCGCGCGACATCGCCGCGCACGGACGGCTCGACCAGCGGGGTGAAGATCTGGCGAGCGGTGCGGCAGGGGTCAACCTCGTCGGGTACATCACTGTGTCATCGCGTTCGCCCGAAGCCCTGGCCCGGGACAAGCGCACGATCAGGGCCTCGGCCGGCAAGTCCTATCTGAAGCTGGAGTGGTGCGATCGTGAGCACCACCGGGCTTTTGTGAACACCTTGCCGTTCGCGACCGGCATCCGACGCTGAACGAGAGGGCAGTCCGCCATGCGAGATCCGCTGTCCGTCTTCACGGATGCCTTCACCGCCTTCCTCTTCGGGAAGGTCGAGACGACCCGCCTGCCCGTCCGTACGTCGACGGGGCAGGCGCAGGCCGTCTACCTCCCCACCGCCGCGCCCGGCCTCGGCGACTCGGGCGTGATCATCGGCCGCGAGGTGTACAGCGGCAAGGGCTATATCTACGACCCCTTCCAGCTGTACGGCCAGCAGCTGCCGGCCCCCCACTGGCTGGTGCTCGGCGAGTCCGGCAACGGCAAGTCGGCGCTCGAGAAGACGTACGTACTACGACAGTTGCGGTTCCGCGACCGCCAAGTGGTGGTGCTGGACGCCCAGGGCGAGGACGGGGTGGGCGAGTGGAACCTCGTCGCCCAGGAACTGGGCATCACACCCATCCGGCTGGACCCGATGACAGCGCTGGACGGCGGCATACGGCTCAATCCGCTCGACCCCGCGATCACAACGACGGGACAGCTGGCTCTGCTCCGTACGATCGTCGAGGTCGCCATGGGGCACGGGCTCGACGAGCGGTCGGGCTTCGCGCTGAAGGTGGCGCACGCGTTCGTCAACGAGACGATCGTCGACCGGCAGCCGGTGCTGACCGACATCGTGGACCAGCTTCGGCACCCGGAGGCGGAGTCCGCCGAGTCGATGAACGTCGACCTGGACGACGTACGGGCATGGGGCCTGGATGTCGCCCTCGTCCTGGACCGACTGGTCGACGGTGACCTGCGCGGCATGTTCGACGGGCCGACGACGGTCGGGATCGATCTGGACGCGCCGCTGATCGTCTTCGACCTCTCGCACATCGACCGGAACTCGATCGCGATGCCGATCCTGATGGCGATCGTGGGGGTGTGGCTGGAGCACACCTGGATCCGCCCGGACCGAAAGAAACGCATCTTCCTGGTGGAGGAGGCGTGGCACATCATCAACTCACCCTTTGTGGCCCAGCTCTTCCAGCGCCTGCTGAAGTTCGGCCGCCGACTGGGCCTGTCCTTCGTGGCCGTCGTCCACCATCTCTCGGACGTGGTCGACGGGGCTGCGGCGCGGGAGGCGGCGGCGATCCTGAAGATGGCGTCGACGAGGACGATCTACGCGCAGAAGGCGGACGAGGCACGGGCTACGGGCCGTGTGCTCGGCCTGCCGCGATGGGCGGTGGAAATCATTCCCACGCTCACTCCCGGAATCGCGGTCTGGGACGTCAACGGCAATGTCCAGGTGGTCAAACACCTGGTGACGGAGGCGGAGAGACCACTGGTCTTCACGGACCGGGCGATGACGGAATCCTCGGGGCCTGCGCTGCCCGAGGACGTGGCCGCCGCCGAGTGGGAGGCGGAGCAGCGCGCGGCCCTGATCGAACAGCATCAGCTGGACGAGTCCTCCGAGTCAACGGTGGCATGACATGCGCGACCGCCGTCACTACCAGCACGCTCAGGAGCGGGACGAGCGCGGCATTCCCGACGGCCTGCTGGTGGGCCTGCTCGGCTTTCTGCTCGGGCTGAGCCTGCTGGTCTGGACGGCCACGGGGCTGGCGGGCTTGATCACACACGGCTCGTGGCCGACGGGTGTCACCTACGCCGGTACGCCGCTGGCCATACGTGCGCTGGCGTCCAAGCCGCACGACCTCCAGGCCGCATGGCCGGACACTCCGCCGGCGGAGCTGTCGGGGTACGGGCTGTTCTGGGGCCTGGCCATAGGCGAGTTGATGGTGCTGGTGGTAGTGACGGTGTTCGTCCTCGGCACGGTCGCCCGCTGGCACGTGGGCCGCGCGGGCCGCGTCTCCGACGCTCCCTCGCCCCGGACCGCCCCCGCCGCGAAGACGGAGGACGGGGACCCGACGGGCTCCTCGACCGCGGGCTCCTCGACCGCGGGCGCGCACACGGGAAGCCCGGATCCGACGAAGCCGGCTGACGGCCGCCCCGGGCAGCCGCGGGATGCCGGCCAGGGAGCAAGCGGCTGGGACCCCCGCGCCGCATCCGGCCCCGGCACCCCCTCGCCAGGAGCACCCACAGGCCCGTACGCCGGGGCCACAAACCCCGACCCCCCTATGGAGCAAGGCGCGGGCGGATGGGCCGGCAGCTCCGGCGCCCACGGCTCCGGCGTTCCCACAGGCCCGTACGCCGCAGCCGCAAGCCAAGACGCGCACGCGTACCCGGGAACCGGGCACCAGCCCGGCGAGCCCAGCTACCCATCAGCCGCCGCCCCGGGCGACGGCGCAGCGGCGAGCCCGCACCCGGCCCACCCCTCGGCGAGCCGGGGCGCCGCCGCGAGCCCGCACACCCGGCCTGCGGGCGCCAACCCCCTTATGGCGCAAGGCACGGGCGGATGGGACCCGCACACCGCCGTGCCCGCACCCCGCACCCCCCGCATCCTCTACGGCGACCCCGCCACCCGCAGGCCCGTCACCGTTCAGGCCGTCCTCGACGCCGAAGGGCCGGCGCTCGTCGTCACCTCCGATCCCACCGTGTGGGCCGAGACCAAGGGCGCGCGGGCCAAGCTCGGCCCTGTCCTCGTCTACGACCCCGGGCATCTCTGCGACACCCCCGCCCGCCTCCACTGGTCGCCCACCGCGCACTGCGAGGACGCCGACACCGCCGCCGCCCGCGCCGTCGCCCTCCTCGCGCCCATAAGGCCCCGCGCCCTCCTCGACGCCGCCATGGCCGACACCGCGGAGACGCTCCTGCGCTGCTGGCTGCATGCCGCCGCGGTGGACGGACGCCCGTTCAAGCAACTCCACCGCTGGGCACAGGGCGGCAGCGCCCAGGACGCCGTACGTATCCTCCGTACGCACCCCAAGGCCACCGCCGGACTCGCCGGGCTGCTCGAGTCCGCGCTCACCGGACATCCCGAACGCCGGGAGATCGCCCAGCAGTTGGTGGTGCGCGCCCTCTCCGTGCTCTCCTCGATCCACATCCGTGAGGCTTGCAGCCCGAACCGAACCGATTCCCTCACCTTGGAATCATTCATAAATGAAGGGGGAACCCTTTATGTGGTGGGTGAACCGATCGAGGACCCCAGAACCCACCCCGGCGCAATGCCTCTGCTCACCGCACTCGCCTCAGACGTGGTCGAGCACGGCCGCCGCATGGCCGCACGGTCATCCGACGGCCGGCTCGACCCACCAATGACGCTCGTCCTGGACGACGTCGCGGCCGTGGCTCCCCTTCCCAGCCTTCCGGAGCTGCTGGCAACCGGTCAGGACCAGGGACTGCCGACCCTGGTCCTGCTCCGTTCCGCCGAACAGGCGCGCGCCCGCTGGCCCGAGCCGCTCACCCAGTAAGCCGAGCAGCCGGCCGCGGGAGCTGACGCTTGACCTCGAGCTCCACGTCCCGTGCCGTGGAATCCCCCGGCACGGGTACGGAGTCCCCGCTCGCCACAAACCCGATGCGCCGGTAGAACGCCTCGGCACGCGCATTGCGCTCGTCCACATACAGCCGCACCCGCTCCACAGGCGGCCCCGCCAGCGACCAGGACCACTCCAGAGCCGCCTCGAACAGCGCCTCCGCAAGCCCCGCACCACGCACCTCCGGCCGTACGAACACCCCGACCACATGCGTCTGGTCGGTCTTTGCCGCCTCCCCGAACCGCACCTCTCCGGCCGGCCGCTCGACGAGGACTGTGAGTGTGCCGACCCACCGCCCGTCCGCCAGCTCAGCGATGAACTGGCGCGCGACGACCCCCTCCGCCGCCGCGGAGGTTCGGTCCTGCCAGAAGCCGTCGGGTCGCTCCAGGGCCTGCTCGTACGTCTCCAGAAAGGCGAGGGGCGCGACCGGGTCCTGCAGAGCGGCAAGCCGGATCTCCCTGGCCTTCGCCCACTCCTCGGCGCCCACCGCACGGATGACATAGTCGATCTGATCCATCTGCCGATACTGACCGGGCCCGGGCGCTTGAGCAAGCAATGGGTCATGAACGCAGAAAAGCCCCGCACCATGACGGTGCGGGGCTTTCCCACAATGATTGTTCGGCGGCGTCCTACTCTCCCACAGGGTCCCCCCTGCAGTAC
>NZ_JBEZKA010000049.1:0-31986 GCF_040651435.1 Streptomyces sp. NPDC048479 | reverse complement strand
GCGGGCAGACACCACAAGACTGCCGCAACCCCAAGAATCCACCCACGATCTGACGCTCACTCACCGATTGCCTGAATTAACCACCAGGATCGGAGATGAAGTGAAGACCGCCGCTTGGGACTTCGTCTCCGCCCATGGCGAGGCGTCAAGCGGATATGCCGGGTGCTTCAGGTCTCCCGCTCGGGTTACTACGGGTGGATCGCCGGCGGGGAGGCGCGGGCGGATCGGCAGACTGCCGAGGACGCCCTGGTCGAGGAGATCCGCCAAATCCACGCCGGACACCGCGGGAACTACTGCGCGCTTCGAGTCCATGCCGAACTGCGCGGCTTCGGCCACACGGTCAACCGCAAGCGGGGTGGCCAGGCTGATGCGCAAGCACGGCATCGTCGGCCGTCACCTGCGCAAGAAGAAGCGCACCACGATCCCGGACCGGCTGGCGCCGCCGGTTGCGGACCTGGTCCAGCGGGACTTCAGCGCCGGCGCTCTGGACGAGAAGTGGTGCGGCGACATCACATACGTGCAGGTCGGAGCCACCTGGCTCTACCTCGCCTGCGTCATCGACATCCGCTCGCGCCGGGTGCTCGGCTACTCGATGGCCCCGCACATGCGGGCCGAGCTCGTCATCGACGCGCTCCGGGCCGCGGTCGCGGCCCGCGGCGGTGACGTCACCGGGGTGATCTTCCACGCGGACAGGGGCTCGCAGCTCGGACTCAACCGGTCGTTGCAACACCGGCTTCCTGGACCGATAGTAGATGTTCGTTGAGGGCCTCGGCAGGTGTCTTCCAACCGAGGGTTTTGCGGGGCCTGTTGTTGAGGGCGAGAGCCACCGCGTCGAGTTCGTCGGCATTCCAGCGTGACAGGTCGGTGCCTTTCGGAAAGTACTGGCGAAGGAGTCCGTTCGTGTTCTCGTTCGTGCCTCGTTGCCAGGGGCTGTGCGGGTCGGCGAAGTAGACTTCAAGTCCAGTCTCGATGCGCAGTTGGGCATGCTGGGCGAGTTCTTCGCCTCGGTCCCAGGTCAGCGAGTGGCGCAGGTGCTCGGGCAGCGTGGTGATCATGGCGGCGATCGCGTCTTTGACGGCCTCGGCTCCGCGGCCGGCCAGCGCCGGGCCGTTCTTGACCGGCTCCTCGATGCCGTAGCCGTCCATCCGGGGCAGGTGCAGCAGCACGGTGAACCTGGTGGTGCGCTCGACGAGGGTGCTGATCGCGGACCGGCCGGTGCCGATGATGAGTCGGGTAGCGGGGACGCATTACTGCGTCCCCGCCCCCTCAGAACCGTGCAAGCAGCTTTCACCGCACACGGCTCAAGCAAGCCCCGAAGGCTCGCCGGCAGGCAAAAGTGCTGGTCTTGTCATCGCGGCGGTGCCATTCCGCCGGTGACAATGGGTGTGGAGGAGACGGAGTCGTTGACCGCCCGGCGTGCTCCCGCTTGGGAACGCGATGTATTGCTTGGAGATCGCCTTTCGGATGACGACCCGCCACGCTTCCTATTCTTGTGGGCTTTGCGGTGGGTGGTCGGCGTGCAGTAAGAGCCCTCCGCAAGTCGAGCAACGTCCGTGCTGTTCCTGTAGAAGGCGCACGGTCATAGCATCGACTGGTAGAGGGGTCCCCTTGCGGCGCCGCTGAGCCCAATAGGATTCCAGGGCAGGGTCGTCCGGGGACGCCTTCCCCTTGACCAGTTGGTGCCGGACTATCTTCGTCCAGGAGAACTTGAGCAGGTAGGCGCGGCTGTCGCGGTCACCGAACACCCACCGGTCCTTCCTGGCTTTGTTGAACCGGCCGAAGTACTTGGCGGATATCCAGTGCTTCGGCTTGTTCGGGTGGCTGTGCTTGGCCCACTTGTAAGCGAGCTTCCACATGTGATTTTCCAGCGCCGTGAAGATCTCACTGGACACCACCGTCCGGTAGTAGGCCGACCAACCCCGAACGATCGGGTTGATCTTCTTAAGTACCGCACCGGCGTTGGCTCCTCGCAGAGCCACCATTTCGGTGCTGAGCCGTTCCCGGATCCGTCGTTGAGCCGCTGTGCTCGGCTTGATCAGCAACTTGCCGTGATAGCGGCGGACATTGAACCCCAGGAAGTCGAATCCGCTCTCCGCATGGACGATGCGTGTCTTGTCCTCGTGGAAAGCGAGTCCCCTGGGAGTCAGCCATGCAGCCAGCCGCTCTTTGACCTGCTCGGCCTGCTCACGACTGGTGCACATCGCGACAAAATCATCTGCGTACCGCACCAGCACGGGGCTGCCGCTTTGCGCACTCCCGGCATCTCTGCCGGTGGTGTAATAGCGGACCCCTGCGGCTTCCTCCATCCCATGCAGAGCCACGTTGAAAAGCAACGGACTGATCACCCCACCCTGCGGAGCTCCCTCCTCGGTCGGGGTGAACCGACCGCGATCCACGACCCCGGCCTTCAGCCACTGCCGGACCAGTCCCCTGGCGGGGAAGGAACCGAGAGCGGCCATGAGCCGGGTGTGGTCGATGCGGTCGAACGCCGCCGTCAGGTCTGCGTCGAGCACCCACGCACGCTGCGGGTTCTTCCCGTTGAGCGTGGAGTAGATGGCCCCGATCGCGTCGTGACAGCCGCGGCCGGGCCGAAAGCCGTACGACTTCGGCTCGAACCGCGCTTCCCACTCGGGTTCCAGTGCTCCCAGTGCCACAGCTTGCAGGCACCGGTCAACGATCACGGGAATTCCGAGTCCGCGCTTCTTCGTCGCCCCCGGTTTGGGGATGAACACCCGCTTGACGGGCTTGGGAATCCACGGTCGGGCGCGATGCTGGACCCAGTCGGCCAATGCGGCCTTGGACTGGGACAACAGCACGACCTTTCCGTCGACTCCCGCCGTCGCGCGTCCAGCATTGATCTCCGTGACCCGCCGCACGCTCAGGAGTGTGTTTGAGCGGGAACGGAGCATCAGCTTCTGTAAATTGCGGACCTTCTTGAGATCCCCTGCCTGCGATGCCGTGAAGATTCTCTGCCGCAGACGCCGTACGTCTTCCTCGACCCGCCGCCAGTCAATCGACGCCCAGTCCAAGTCTTCGCCCTCAGGTCCGTTCACCGGCGCGGAAGCAGCCGGAAGGGCCGAGGCCGGTCCGTCCATCATCAGCATGGTGTCCAACTTGCCCCTCGGTTCCATCGTCTTTGTTCAGTGATTCTGCACAGGCTCACCCGGCCCATGTCAGCACCCTTTCGGGTCCGGGCAGTGCACCCGTATCCGGGCGGTTATGTGAGGCGACCGGCGGAGGGGCCGGTCATGATGCATCACTTTCCCGTTTCCTTTCGGCTTCCGGCATTGGCTTGTTGGGCCGTCCTGTTCCCGCTGGGGAGTTGAGCCTTCCTTGCGGTCGGCTGACCGAGCCAGAGCGGCCCGGACCCCAACGGGGTTTCCACGTTCCACACGAGTGAGATACGACCGGGGTGGGTGCTCCCTTTACCCCGAGGCGGCGGTGTCCACCTGGCCGGAGTGACCTCTGCCGGCCAGCGCCTGCCGCTTCTCAACGGCTAGCCATGCACCCCACTCACGCATTCCATCGGCGGGGCTTGGGATCACGAGGCATCATCGGGAGTTCATATACTTCACCCGTCCGGTCTTCCCCTTGCCGGTAACTCCCGGATGGAACGGGAATCCTTGGGCTTTCCCCTGAGCTTCGCACCACGCCGTTACCGGCGTCGCACGTCAAGGGCGGGGACGGGTCATACGGACACGGACCCGTGACTGCACCTACGGCTTATCAACCGCCCCTCCAGTCGGTCAGTCCACTCAAATTCGTGCAACTTCGTGTCGCACGATCGCCCTCCCAATGCCCCGGGACCGCCCGGTCCTCGGCCTCGGCGGGCCGCTCGCTGATCATCACCTCGGGGGTGACATGGCCGGTGGCGCGCTTGCGCGAGCGTGCTCGCGGGATGCGCAGCGCGCGGCCGGTACGTAGGCAGACGACCAGATCGCGCTGCAGGGCGCCTCGGCCCTGGATGAACAGGGACTGGTAGATCGCCTCGTGCGAGATCCGCATGGAGTCATCCTCGGGGAAGTCCGTCTTGAGCCGGTGGGATATCTGCTCCGGACTCCAGGATGTCGTCCACCGGCGGTCCTGGCGCCGGGGCTTGTTCCTCCCTTTCCATGGCGGTACCTGCGGTCCTTGAACAGCCTTCCCGCCCAGGATGTGGAGGGCGCCGGACAGCCGGTCTTGGACGTACCCGCGAAGCCGACCGTTCTCAGCCAGCTTCGCCGTCTTCGGCCGCCGGGCCCGGCGCTCGGCGTGCCACTGCGCCACCGACGCCCGATACTCCAGGTTGTATGTCCGTGTGGACGCGTTGCGCCGCAACTCCCGCGAGACCGTTGAAGGCGAACGCCCCAGACGCCGCGCGATCTCACGCACGCCAACATCCTGAGCACGCCACAATGCGATCTCTTCTCGCTCCGCGAATGACAGATAGCGGCCCGACACCGTCGGGGCAAGGCACGGTCCCACCCCGCCAGCATGGCGAAACCAACGCGTCCCCACAGCCGGGGAAACCCCGATCTTTCCTGCCGCATCCTCCGAGCTCAACCCGAGTGCAATCGCCTGCCAGTACCGGACGCGATCCTCACGCCACGCGACCGTCGGCCGCCCCGGCGAAGGAATCTGCCCGCGATACAACCGAGCGGCCTGCTGCCGCTTGCCCACACCCACCAGCAACACCTCCAACTACAAGGTGTTGCAACGACCACTTGAATCCGCCCAGTACACGTCGGCCGCGTTCGCCCAGGTCTGCGACCGATACGGCATCCGCAGGAGCATGGGCAGGGTCGGCTCGAGCTATGACAACGCCCTCGCCGAGAGTTTCTGGCAGGGACTGAAGCGAGAGACGATGCACGGGAAGCTGTTCTTGACGATGCGGCAGGCGAGGCTGGAGATCTTCCAGTGGCTCACCTACTACAACGCCCGCCGACGCCACAGCGCGCTGGGCTACCTCTCCCCGATGGAGTTCGAACAGCAGCACCACCAGACAGCTAAACTGCAACTCGCAGCATGAACCCCTGTGTCCACACTCCGGGGGTCACCTCACGCCGGCGCCAACACCGCGAGCGACCACATCACGGTGCTCGACCAGGCACTCGCGCAGATCCCCGACACCCACCGGCACGGCACCGACAGCGCCGGATCCGCGAAAGCCTTCCTCGCCCACGTCCGCGACGTGCGGAATCGAGGAATCCGTACCGTCTTCTCCGTCGGATACGCCATCACCGAGCCGGTCCACCGCGCTGTCCGGGCCATGCCCGACCGCCTCTGGCATCCCGCCCTTAACCAGGACGGGACGCTGCGTGATGGCGCCGAGTTCGCCGAGCTGACCGGCATAGTCGATCTGTACGCCGATCCGGCATACACCAGCCAGGAATGCTCCGAGTGCCACCACGTCGACCGCAAAAACCGGTCGACCCAGGCAAGGTCGCCTGCCGTGCCTGCGGCACGGTCCTGGACGCGGACCACAATGGCAACATCGCTCACCGAGGCGATCTTGTCTGGCAGCGGGGCGCAGTCAGTACGGCTCTTGTCGTACTGAACGCAGGAGCCAGCGTGGCAGCCAGCTGCGCCCCGCTTGAAAGCTCGGTGCTTTTTAGGCCGCCCGCCCGGCCGGCCGGCGACCGGAAGACCTGGCTCTTCGCTCTGTTGCGCTCTGAGCAACTCCAGTTCCCCACCGCGTTTAGCACACCTACGGTTCTTCACACCGAAGAGCGCCGACTTTCAAGGCGCCCCAGTCCGGAGGACGCATGGACCGGCTTCTCGAGTACGTCGGCGGGCACACTGAAGAGCTGTTGCGGCAGGTTTGGGAGCACGCCGCTGTCGTCGGGACGGCCATCGCGATCGCCACCGTGCTCGGCGTCGCACTCGGCGTCACCACGTGGGACCGCCCCTGGGCCCGCACCGCGGCCGTCGCGGCGACCGGGACCTTCCTCACCATCCCCAGCTTTGCGCTTCTCGGCCTGCTCATCCCCCTGCTGGGACTGGGCTGGATGCCGACCGTGGTCGCCCTGGTCCTCTACGCCCTGCTGCCGATCACCCGCAACACCATCGTCGGCCTGCGGGAGGTCGGCCCGGCCATCCTGGAAGCGGCCCGCGGCACCGGCATGGGGCCCCTGCGAACCCTGCTTCGCATCCAGTTGCCCCTGGCCTGGCCGCTGATCCTCACCGGGATCCGTGTGTCCACGCAGCTCACCGTCGGCATCGCCGCCATCGCGGCCTACGTGGCCGGCCCCGGCCTGGGCAACGAGATCTTCGACGGACTCTCACGCCTCGGATCGAAGAATGCCATCAACCAGGCACTGGCCGGCACTCTCGGCGTCATCATTCTCGCGCTCGCGTTCGACCTGCTTTTCTTCGCCCTCCGGCGACTGACCACCCCGAGGGGGCTCCGTGTCTGACCACGCCTGGCCGACCGCCACCATCCCGGACAAGACCGGCACCGACAGAGGAACCACCGCCCGGCATGGTGCCCGGATTGAACTGACCGACGTCTCCAAGACGTACGCGGGGCAGGCTGAACCGGCCGTTGAGTCCTTCTCCATGGTGATTCCCGCCGGGGAGCTGGTCTGCTTCGTCGGCCCCTCCGGCTGCGGCAAGACCACCACCATGAAGATGGTCAACCGGCTGATCGAGCCGACCAGCGGCCGCATCACCATGAATGGCGAGGATCTGCTGTCCCTCAACCCGCATGAACTGCGCCGCCGGATCGGCTATGTGATCCAGCAGATCGGTTTGTTCCCGCACATGAGCATCGCGGACAACGTCGCCCTGGTCCCGCGGATGCTCGGCTGGGGCAAGCGCAGGACCGCGGAGCGCGTCGACGAGCTGCTGGACCTGGTCGGGCTCGAACCGGGGCGCTTCCGCTCCCGGTATCCCCGCCAGCTTTCCGGTGGACAGCAGCAGCGCGTCGGCGTCATCCGGGCGCTCGCCGCGGACCCTCCGGTGATGCTGATGGACGAGCCGTTCGGCGCTACCGACCCAATCACCCGCGAGCGCCTGCAGAACGAGTTCCTCGCGCTGCAGCGAAGACTGCGCAAGACCATCATCTTTGTCACCCACGACTTCGAGGAGGCCCTGCGGCTCGGCGACCGGATCGCGGTGCTCGGGGAGCGGTCCAGGATCGTTCAGTACGACACGCCCGACGGCATTCTCGCCGAGCCTGCCGATGACTACGTCCGCTCCTTCGTCGGCGGGCAGGCTGCGATCAAGCGACTGGGCCTGATCCGGGCGGGCGACCTCGACCTGCTGCCCGCAGGGTCGGCGTCTTTGCCGTCCGTCACGGTGGACGCCACCCTGCGCGATGTCCTCGACGCGATCGTGGCCCACCGCACGCAGCGGATCGCCGTTCTCGACGCCGACGGCGCGGTGCGCGGCGAGCTGGACTTCGACGCCCTCACCGGGGCCGCCGACAAGGGGAGTGCGCGGTGACCACAGTCGCGACCCCGGCCTCGGTGCCCTCCCGCCGCCGCCCCTTCACCGGATTCGGACGCTTCGGCACTCCCGCAGTCGTCGCCGCCGCTGGGATCGCCGACTACCTCTGGGTTCACTCGATGCGGCTTGACAGTATCGAGCAGCGCACCCTCAACAGCGGCTACCTCGTCAGCAGGACAGCTGAGCATCTCAAACTCACCTTCGTCGCCACCGTATTGATCATGTCGATCGCCGTTCCGCTGGGTGTGCTGATCAGCCGGGTGCGCGCCCGGTGGGTCCCTCCGCTCGTCCTCGGTCTGGCCAACGTGGGCCAGGCGACCCCCGCCATCGGGGTCCTGGTACTGCTGACGATCACCGTGGGCCCCGGCGTAGGAGTGGCCATGACCAGCCTGGTCGCCTACTCGGCTCTGCCGGTACTGCGCAACACACTCATCGGCATCCAGCAGGTCGACCACACTCTGATCGAAGCAGCCCGCGGGATGGGAATGCGTCCCGGGCAAGTGCTCTGGCGCATCGAGATGCCGCTGGCCGTCCCGGTCGTGCTGGCCGGTCTGCGCACGGCACTGGTCTTCTGCGTCGGCGTGGCGACGCTGGCGACATTCGTCAACGCCGGAGGGCTCGGCGACATCATCGTCAACGGGATCAAGCTCGACCGCGACCCCGTGCTCATCACCGGAAGCGTTCTCACCGCCTCCATCGCCCTGCTCCTCGACTGGGCGGGAGGCCTTGTCGAGAGTGTGCTCAGGCCCAAGGGCACATGAGAGCACCCCTAGGCGGCGGGGCTGCCGACCCGATCCCACGCCCCTTCCCCGCAACTGCCCTGTCCTTCTCACCGCGCCCGTACCGCCTCCAGGAGTACTGCCATGCCAAATCGCGCCACCTCGCTCACTCTCGCGGCCGTCACAGCCCTCACGCTCCTGCCGCTGTCCGGCTGTTTCGGCAGCGACTCCGCGGTGCCCGCGTCAGGCTCCGGGGGCGCGCTGAAGGGGGCGTCGTTCACCGTCGGCTCCAAGGACTTCGCAGAACAGATCATCCTGGGCCGGATGACGGTCGAGCTGCTGAAGGCCAACGGCGCCAAGGTCACCGACCAGACCAACATCAAGGGCTCCGCGAGCACCCGCAAAGCGCTGCTCTCGGGCGACATCTCGATGTACTGGGAGTACACGGGCACCGGCTGGATCAACCACCTGAAGCACACGAGGCCCATAGCCGACCAGCGTGGGCAGTTTGAGAAGGTGGCCACCGAGGACCTGGCCAAGAACGAGATCGCCTGGATCGATCCGCCCGCCCCGCTGAACAACACTTACGCCTTCGCCGTCCGCAAGGACAAGGCGGACGCACTCGGCCTCAAGACACTGTCCGACCTCGCCGCACTGAGCAGAAGCAAGCCGTCCGAGGCCACCTTCTGCGTCGAGAGCGAGTTCTCCACCCGCGACGACGGCTTCCCCGGGCTGCTGAAGGCCTACGGCATCAAGGCGCCCGGCAGGAACGTCAAGATGCTGGACACCGGGCTGATCTACACCGAGACCGCCAAGGGCAAGACCTGCAACTTCGGTGAGGTCTTCGCCACCGACGGACGGATCCCTGCCAACAAGCTGGTGGTCCTGGAGGACGACAGGAAGTTCTTCCCCGTCTACCAGCCCGCGCTCACCCTCAAGAAGGAAACGCTCGACAAGTACCCGGCACTCGAGAAAATCTTCGCTCCCCTCGCCAAGAAGCTCACCACCAACGAGATGCAGGAACTCAATGCCCTCGCCGACGTGGAGGGCGAGGACCCCGAGGACATCGCCCGTAGCTGGCTCCAGGACAACGGCTTCCTCAAGTAGACGGCCCTTCCCGTAGGCGTTAGGCCAGTCCGACCCGAGAAGGGCAATGCGAAATGCACATAGGAGAGAGCTTTGTTGGCGCCGGGCCCAATGCCGCGCACATCAACACGGTGCTCGGCCACCGGGACGGCCCAGCGGGGACGGCCTGGGCCACGGCCCTCGCCACACCCACCCAAGGCCACGCGCCGTTCATGGTCGTGCTGAGGCCCAACCTGCCGGTGAAGCCGCTGACGCTGTTCGTCAACAAGGCGACGATCACCGACGACGAGCACGGTGAACTGACCTGGGGCCCGGCGCAGGCGGGGGTCGCGGCCGGCGTGGCCGATGCCGTCGCGGAGGGCGTCATCCCCGTCGAGTGGGCCGACAGCCTGGTGCTGATCACTGCGGTGTGGGTCAACCCGCAAGCCGACGCCCCGGACGAGGTCTACCGCAACAACCGCAAGGCCACCCGCGAGGCGCTGGCCATCGGCGCGTGGGGCGGGCCGACCGTGGACGCGGTGCTCGCGGCCAGCACCCGTCCGACAAATCCCTTCTTCAACGCCCCGGAGTGACCGCGACCATGAAGATCACTGCCATTCGGCTGGAGCGGATGCGGCTCCCCCTGGAGCCGGCGTTCGCCGCCGCCTGGGATCCGGCACCTCGGACGTTCTTCGACGCCACGTTGGTGACCGTCGAGACCGACGAGGGTGTCGTGGGCCACGGCTCGGGCGACACCATGGACGGCTTCGAGGCGTTCGAGTACCTGTTCCTCGGCAAGGACCCTCTGGAGATCCTCAGCCATGTCCGCATCATCGAGACCATCAACTTCCACGCCGGGCGCTACTGGCCGCTGGAGGCCGCGCTGTGGGACATCGTCGGCAAGGTGTGCGGCTGCCCGGTCGCCACCCTGTTCGGCGGCGCGGCGACCAGACTTCCCGCCTATGCCTCGTTCGGCGAGCTCAAGGAGCCGGCGGCCCGTGCGGAGGCGGCGGTCGCCGCGGTGGAGCGCGGGTTCAAGGCGATGAAGATCCGTATCTCCCGCGACCGTCTCGAAGAGGGCGTCGCCGCGGTCCGGGCCGCCCGGGAGGCTGTCGGTGACGGCATCGACATCATGGTGGACCTCAACCAGATGTGGCGGATGAGCGGCGACATCGAGCCCGCCCTCGACCTGGTATCCGTCCGCAGGATCGCGGCCCGGCTCATGGAGCTCGGGGTGCTGTGGCTGGAGGAACCGCTGCCGCAGACCGACATCCGCGGGGCCCGCTCCGTCCGCGCCGCCACCGGAGTGCGGATCGCCGGCGGGGAGATGGTGCGCAGCCTTCCTGAGCTGGTGCAGTTGGTCGAGGAGGACGCGTTCGATGTCTATCAGCCCGATGTCGTGCTGGCCGTGGGCATGTACCGGGCGCGGTTCGTTGCCGAGCTGGCGCAGTTGCGGCACCGCTGGTTCACTCCGCACACCTGGAGCAACGGGCTGGGCCTGCTGGCCAATCTGCATGTGGTCGCCGGCGTCGGCGGCGGCCCCTATGTGGAGTTCCCTTACGACCCACCGGGCTGGACCCCCGAGCGGCGCGACTTCTTCCTCACCGAGCCCGTGGAGATCGACTCCGAGGGCTTCCTCAACATTCCCGACGCCCCAGGTCTGGGCGCCGCCATCGACCACGACGCCCTCTCTCAGCTGCGGCACGACCGCTGACTCCTCACCGACCCACCCGCCCCCGGCGCACCCCGCCTCCTCACCTGGACCGACGCCATGGCCGACTACGGCACTTGGCGGAAGCGCGCTTCCGCACTCACCCCGCACACCGACCTGTTCATTGACGGGGCCTTCCGCCCCGCCCGGTCAGGAGAGACCTTCCCCACGATCAGCGCCCGTGACGGCTCGATCCTCGCCTCTGTCGCCGCCGCGGGAGACGAAGACATCGACGACGCGGTACGCACGGCCCGCACGGCGTTCGAGGACGGCCGCTGGTCGCAGGCCGACCCCAGGCACCGCAAGAAGGTGCTTCTCCGGCTGGCCGCGCTGGTCCGTGAGAACCTCAAGGAGCTGGCCCTGCTTGAGGCGCTGGACACGAGCAAGCCCATCTCGGACACCCTCGCTGTGGACGTGCCCAAGTGCGCGGACTCCATCCAGTGGTACGCCGAGGCGATCGACAAGACCTACGACGAGATCGCACCCGCCCCGCGCAGCGCGCTCGCTCTGGTGACCAGGGAGCCACTGGGCGTGGTCGCCGCTGTCGTGCCGTGGAACTACCCGCTGATGATCGCCTCCTGGAAGATCGCGCCCGCCCTCGCCATGGGGAACAGCGTGATCCTCAAGCCCGCCGAGCAGTCCTCGCTGTCCGCGCTGCGGCTGGCGGAACTGGCCGCCGAGGCGGGTCTGCCGCCCGGTGTGCTCAATGTGGTGCCAGGACTGGGCCCGGTTGCCGGACGCGCCCTGGGTCTGCACCACGGCGTGGACAAGGTCGCCTTCACCGGCTCCACGCAAGTGGGTCGCGCCTTTCTGGGCTACAGCGCCGCCAGTAACGGCAAACAAGTCGCCCTGGAGCTGGGCGGCAAGTCGCCGCAACTGGTCCTCGCCGACGCTCAGGACCTCAAGGCCGCGGCGAGCGCCATCGCCTGGGGGATCTTCTACAACGCCGGGCAGACCTGCAATGCCGGGTCCCGGCTACTGGTGGACGAGCGGGTCCACGACGAGCTGCTCGAGGAGGTCGTCTCGGTCACCCGGACCCTGCGGCTCGGCGACCCGCTGGACCCGGCCACCCAGGTCGGCCCACTGGTCGACCGGGCCCAGCAGGACCGGGTGCTGGACTACCTCGGCGTAGCCGCCGAGGAGGGTGCCCGCACGGTGTTCGGCGGGCATGCCGCCTTCCCCGACACCGGCGGCTGCTACGTGGAGCCCACCATCCTGGACGGAGTCGCCAACAGCGGACGGATCGGCCAGGAGGAGATCTTCGGCCCCGTCCTGGCCACCGTCCCATTCCGCGGTGCCGAGGACGGCGTGCGACTGGCCAACGACACCCGCTACGGCCTGGCCGCCAGTGTGTGGACAAGGGACATCTCCACCGCCCACCGCGTCGCCCGCGCTCTGCGGGCCGGCACGGTGTGGATCAACACCTTCGACGCGAGCGACGTCATCACCCCCTTCGGGGGCTTCAAGGACACCGGCACGGGCCGTGACAAGTCGCTGCATGCCCTGGACGCCTACTCGGCACTCAAGACCACCTGGCTAGACCTTGGAACCGGACCGCTCACCGGCGGCACGAAGGAGTAAGACATGCGCATTGGATTCATCGGCCTGGGCAACATGGGCGGACCCATGTCCCTCAACCTGCTCGCCGCCGGCCACACCGTGACCGTGCACGACATCCGCGAGCAGGCCGCGGCCGAGCAGGTCGCCCGCGGCGCCCACTGGGCTGCCTCACCGGCCGACCTGGCCGGACAGAGCGACACAGTGATCACCATGCTGCCCACGCCGCGCCATGTCGAGCAGGTGCTGCTGGGCGACGGCGGGCTCCTGGCAGCCATGGCCCCGGGCAGCACCTGGATCGACATGTCCACCTCGGTGCCCGCCGTCGCGGACCGGATACGAGCCCTGGCGGGAGAGCGCGGCGTACGCGTGCTGGACGCCCCCGTTTCCGGGATGGCCCACGGAGCCCGGTCCGGCACCCTGCAGATCTTCGTCGGCGGAGACGCCAAGGACGTCGCCCGGCAGCGCCCGGTCCTGGAGGCCATGGGCGATCCGGAGCGGATCCTGCATGTGGGCCCGCACGGTACCGGCTACGCCGTCAAACTCATGATCAATATGCTGTGGTTCTGCCACCTGGTGGCGACCTCCGAGGTGCTGGCCGTCGGAGCCAGGGCCGGAGTCGACCTCGAAATCCTGCACCGATCCCTGGTCGCCAGCCCCGCCAACTCCAACTTCCTGCAGAACGACGTCCTTTCCGTGCTCAACCACGGCGACTACGACGAGTCCTTCGCCATGGCCCTGGCCTGCAAGGACCTCGGCCTCGCCGTCGACCTCGCACGGGAGGTCGGAGTGCCGGTCGAGCTCAGTGCCGTCGTCGAGCAGATCTACCGGCGCGGCAAGGCCGTCTTCGGCGACCTCGCCGGAGAGATGATCCCGATGAAGCTGTACGAGGACGTGGCCGGTATCGAACTGCGGCTACCCGTGCACAAGGACTCCAGAACCCCCGAGCAGGTGCACCCGTGACCCTCCACACCCGCGAACTGGCCATCAGTCTGCCGCCCACTGCATGGCTGGAGTTCGGCGTCGGCTCCCTGCGGCGCCTGCCCGAGACGGTGAGCCGCACCGGCCACAACCGCGCCTTCGTGGTGACAGATCCGGGCCTGCGCGCCGCCGGCCTGGTCGACCGCGTCACCGCCATTCTGGCCGCCGCCGGTATCGACGCCGAGGTCCATGACGCCATCCCTGCCAACCCGTCCACCGCAGCCGTGGACGCCGCCGCGGAGCAGGCGCGAGCCTTCGGGGACGCTGCCGTGGTCGCCCTCGGCGGAGGCTCCGCACTGGACGCCGCCAAGGGGGTCGCCCTCCTCGCCGTCAATCCCGGCAGCGCTGCGGAGTTCGACTACCGGATCGAGCCCGAGGTGCCGGGCCTGCCACTCATCGCGATCCCCACCACCGCGGGAACGGGAGCGGAAACCAACGGCTTCGGCGTCATCGAGGACCCCCGTCTGCGCCGCAAGGTCTACATCGGCCATGACTCGGTCAAGCCGGTGGCAGCCCTGCTCGACCCCGAACTGACCTTGGGCCTGCCCCCGGGTGCCACCGCGGCAACCGGGATGGACGCCCTGGTGCACGGCATCGAGTCGCTCAGCTCCCGGGGAGCCAACCCCCTCTCCCAGGCGTACGCCGCACAGGCGATCGCCCTTGTGAGCCACTGGCTGCCCGTCGCGGTCGAGAACGGCTCCGACCTGAAGGCCCGCTCCCACATGCTGCTCGGTGCCCACCTCGCAGGCCTCGCACTGAGCATCAGCGGCCTGGGACTCGTGCACGGCATCGCCCATGCGGTCTCCGCACGGGTCGGCGCGCCGCACGGCCTGGCACTGTCCGCGGTGCTGCCGGAGGTGATGGCCTGGTGCAACCCGCAGGCCAAGGACGCCTTCGCCCGCGTGGCCCATGAGATGGGCGTCGGTGACAACGGCACGGAAGTATTCGAAGCCTGCCGGGAGCTCTCCGAGCAGGTCGGCGCCCGGCGGCCCCTGTCCGTCTACGGGGTCACTGCGGACATGGTCGCGGACCTGGCCAGGGCCGCCCTGGAGGACGCAGTCACCGCCAACAGCCCGCGCACGCCCACCCATCAGGACATCACCGAACTGATCACCTCCTGCCTGTGACCCGATCCGGCACCGGTCCCCGGAAAGCCACCGTCCAAGGAGACACACACCCCATGACTGCGACCCAGCAGGCTATGACCGAGCCGGCGGAGGCAGCAGCCCTCGGCCGCGTACCCGACCAGTTGTTCATCGGCGGCTCCTGGCACGACGCGGAAGGCGGCCGCCGCTTCGCCGTGGAGGACCCGGCCACCGGCGCCGTCCTCCGTGAAATCGCCGACGCCTCCCCGCTCGACAGCCTCGCGGCACTGCACGCAGCAGCAGCCGCCCAGACCTCCTGGGCAGCCACGCCGCCCCGCGAACGCAGCGACATCCTGCGCCGGGCCTTCGACGCAGTGACCGCCCGGGCGGAGGAGTTCGCCCTTCTCATCACCCTGGAAATGGGCAAGCCGCTCGCCGAATCCAGAGCCGAAGTGGCCTACGGCGCCGAGTTCCTGCGCTGGTTCTCCGAGGAAGCCGTGCGCATCGGCGGGGGCTACCAAGTGGCTCCCCATGGGGCTACACGGCTGCTGACGATGAAACAGCCGGTCGGCCCCTGCCTGCTGATCACACCCTGGAACTTCCCTCTCGCCATGGGCACCCGCAAGATCGGCCCGGCTGTGGCAGCAGGCTGCACCATGGTGGTCAAGCCGGCGCCGCAGACTCCGCTGACCATGCTGGCGCTGGCCGACGTGCTCGCCGAGGCGGGCCTGCCCGCGGGCGTGCTCAATGTGGTGACCACAACCGCCGCGGCCGAGATCACCGAGGCGCTGATCACCGACCCGCGGCTGCGCAAGCTCAGCTTCACCGGCTCAACCGCGGTGGGCAGCGCCCTGGTAGCGCAGTCAGCCAAGCGCCTCCTGCGGGTGTCGATGGAACTGGGCGGGAACGCACCATTCCTGGTGTTCGACGACGCCGACCTCGATGCGGCAGTAGAAGGCGCGATGCTGGCCAAGATGCGTAACGCCGGCGAGGCATGCACGGCCGCCAACCGCTTCCTCGTCCATACCTCAGTGGCGGAGGAATTCTCACACCGCCTGGCCGACCGGATGTTCTCACTCACCGTTGGCCGGGGAACCGAGCAGGGAGTTCAGGTGGGTCCGCTCATCGACGCGTCAGCACGAAAGCGGGTGGACGCGCTCGTCAAGGACGCTGTAGCACGCGGCAGTCGGCTGCTGACCGGCGGCGGGGCGGTCGGCGAGCACGGCCACTTCTACGCCCCGACCGTACTGGCCGATATCCCCGCCGACGCTCAGATGCTGAGTGAAGAGATCTTCGGTCCGGTGGCACCAGTCACCCGCTTCACCGAAGAGTCCGAGGCGTTGCAGCTCGCCAACGGCACCGACGCCGGCCTGGTCGCCTACGTCTTCACCCGCGACCTGTCCCGAGCACTGCGGGTCTGCGAAGGCCTGGAGACCGGAATGGTCGGCCTCAATCAGGGGCTTGTCTCCAATCCCGCAGCGCCCTTCGGCGGCGTGAAGTCCAGCGGCCTCGGCCGCGAGGGCGGCGCCCAGGGCATCGACGAATATCTGGAAGTCAAGTACGTGGGCATCCAGCACTGAGCCGATGCCTGGGCGCCCCACACACGATGGAAATCCCGTATCGACCGGGACAGCTGCGGCCCGTAGCCGGCGATAGCGATCAGACCCGGGCAGTCAAGTCGTCGGCCGTGCCACCGACGCGCCCGACCAGGTGCACCTTTCGTCAGACACGACCCGAAGTCGTCGGCGTCGTACGTGGCGAACCAGTTCAAGGCACCTCCCGCGTGCTCCGGTCGGAGCTCGCGCACTTGAAGTCGCGGATGCCTCCAGGTTGTGCTCGTCGTCGTACTTCGCGGCCTCGGCAGGTGCGGTGAGCGCAGACACCGTGCAGCGTTACATCGAGAACCCAGTGGGTGCACCCGCGAAGGAAGGAGGGGCAGGCGTGATCCGTGCCTACAAGTTCCTCCTTCGCCCCACGACCCGTCAGACGGAGGCGCTCGGTGAGATGCTGCGGGATCACTGCGCGCCCTGCAACGGGGCCTTGCAGGAACGCCGTGACTCCTACCGGCACATCTCGAAGACCAGCATCAAGTACGGGATGCAATCGGCTCAACTCAAGGACATCCGTGCGTTCGATCCGGAGCGTCAGAGCCGCTGGTCGTTCTCCTCGCAGCAGGCAACCGTGCATCGTTTGGACAAGGCGATGCAGGCATTGTTCCGCCGGGTCAAAGCCGGGCATACGCCCGGATACTCGCGCTAGGAGTCGATCCGGGCGCCGTAGCGTTTGGCCCAGGCTGCGGTGGTCAGGGGCGAGAGCCACGCGGGAGCGGCTGCGGCCATCGCCTCCAGCGCCGCCCGCAGGGTCTCGCCGACAAACTCCATCCGGTTCAATGTCCGCACCGCGGCCAGGACATGCGTGGAGTCGGCGCTGCAGACCACCTGCGCGCAGCAGCCCGAACTCTGAGCTCCTGGTCAGGACCTGCTCCTCGCGTCCGTGCCCGATCAACCGGGTGCGGAAGTCGCTCAGGACGGAGAAGTCGAACCTGGGTCGTCCAGCTCCAAGCCGAGGAGGAACTTCCAGTCCATGCGGGCCCGCACCTTGTCAGCGGCCTGCCGATCGGTGAATCCCTCTGTGTACTGCAGCACGAGACCAGCGCGAGCGCCCCCGGCGACACGGCCGAGGCCCCCGAATGGAGAACGCCTCAGCGAAGGATTCGTCCGCGATCAGCGGGCCGAGCCCTCACGCACTCGGACAGCCAGCGTCCCCTTGGGGAACGACGCCGGCACCACCCGAGCCGTCAGCTCCGGCACCCCACCGTCGTCTCGCTCCAGCGACATCCAGCCCAACCCCTCGCTCCGACGATCAGAACGATCACGGCAACCTCAGCAGGTCGGCGAAGCTGGTTTGCGGATTTCCCAACGGAGTCCTTCAGGGAGGGGAGGTTTCAAGTGATCGTGCATGACGCAGAGTGAAGTTGAGGCGCCGGGCCGCTCTGTGGAAGTACACGCCGAGAACTCGACCGGGCTGAGAACGGGGTTGACGGCAGCCACTTCGGTCGATTCGCACACCTTGGTTGCGTACATTCGGGTGGTCTGTACGGCCTAAGTCCCCACGATGGATGACGACATAACGGTCACCTCGTAACTTTGGCGGCGATAACGATGGTTCGAATTCCGGTCCCGCTGGCACCGCCCCTGGGCTCTCTTCTGTCAGCCACCTGACACCAGCCATATACCTCCCGACTCTGTGAGATGTGACCAATGAAACATAGGCGATTGTGGACGGGGGTCGGCGCGGCAGTCGCGGTTGCCGCCGGAACGGCCCTTTGGGCGGCTCTGTCCCAGCCGGCAGCGGATTCCAAGTCCGCGTCAGCCGCCGGAACGGCAGTGAATGCGGATGCGCTCTTGGAGAGGGGCCTGCTGCAGGAGAAGGACCAGAACCATGACGGGGCGGAAAGCACCTTCAAGGAAGTGCTGAAGACGGACCAGGCGAACAAGTTCGCCTGGTACAACCTGGGCGTCCTCGCACAGCAGGACGGCAGACCGGCCGATGCCCGCAACGCCTACGACAGGGCGTTGAAGATCGATCGTTCGTTCACCTCTGCCCTCTTCAACGAGGCGGTGTTGCTCAAGTCGAGCGAGCCCGACAAGGCCATCAAGCTCCTGAAGCGTGCCGTCGCCGTCAATCCGAAGGCGTCCACGGCCTATCTGCACCTCGGGCAGACGCTGGCGAAGAGGGGCCGCGACGACGAGGCGCGGGATGCCTTCCGCCGTGCCGTCGCGGCCGACCCGTCACTGCATTCTTACCTACCGGAAGCGTTCAAGGATTCCGTAAGCCCCTCACCGACCACGAGCCAAGCAGGTGGCACTAGATGACGTCGACTGCGACGCCGAGGTTCTCCGTCTTCACTCCCAGCCACCGGCCGCGTTTCCTCGACGAGTGCCTGACGACCTTGCAGGCGCAGACCTGCTCGGACTGGGAGTGGATCGTCCTGCTCAACGAGGGCGCCCGGTGGCGCCCGGAGCAGCCCGACGAGCGAGTCCGCGTGGAGGTCGCAGACGAGGTTCATGGTGTCGGGGCGGCCAAACGCCGGGCCTGTGAACTCGCCCGCGGAGAAATCCTCGTGGAACTCGACCACGACGACCTCCTGGCGAAGGACTGCCTGGCGGAGCTGGCCGAGGCATTCGACGCGCATCCCGAGGTCGTCTTCGTCTACAGCAACACCGCGCAGATCACCGAGGACGGTAAGCGGGACGAGTCCCGTTTCAACGAGGCACACGGCTGGCAGTTCGAGGAGGTGCGTGTCGACGGCCGCAAGTTGCTGCAGGCCGTGTCCATGGATCCGACGCCGCACAACGTCTCCTACATCTGGTACGCGCCCAACCACGTGCGGGCGTTTCGCAAGGGCGTCTACGAGAAGGTGGGCGGGTACGACGCCACCCGCACGGTTCTGGACGACCAGGACCTGATGTGCCGCCTCTTCCAGGCCGGCGACTTCCACCACATCAAGCGCTGCCTCTACCTCCAGCGGCTTCACCCCGCGAACACCCAGCGCGATCCCGAGATCAACGCACACATCCAGCGCGAGACGGTCGCCCTCTACGACAAGTACATCGAGGCAAACGCCCTCACCTGGACACAGCGCCGCGGACTGCTCGCGCTGGACCTCGGTGCGGCCCACCGCAAGCCGCCGGGCTACCTGGGCGTGGACCAGTACCCAGGAGAGGGCGTCGACATCGTCGCGACCCTGCCTGAGAAGCTGGACCTGCCCGACAACTCCGTTGGTCTGATGCGGGCGGTGGACTTCCTGGAGCACGTGCCCGCGAAGGTTCTGCTGATCAACGAGCTGCACCGGCTGCTGGCGCCCGGGGGGATGCTCCTCACCATGACCCCCAGCTCCGACGGCCGCGGCGCGCATCAGGACCCGACGCACGTCGCGTTCTACAACGAGAACTCCTTCTGGTACTACACCGACGACCAGTACCGCACCTTCGTCCCCGAGATCGAGGCCCGGTTCCAGAAATCCCGGCTGGTCACCTACTACCCGACCGACTGGCACTCCAAGAACAACATCTCCTACGTGGTGGCGAACCTCATCGCGATGAAGGAGGGTGCCGCGCGGTGCGGCGGGCCGCTGCTGGTCTGATTCTGGTCCTTGACCCGGCAAGGGCGCCCGCGGGAGCTGTCAGCTTCCGCCGGGCGCCCTTGCCGTTCCCGGCTGCGCCGGGGTCAGCCGCCGGTCCGTGCCGCGGCGGCCAGAGCTGCGAAGGCGGGTGTCTGCAGGGCCGCGGTGAGCTGATCGTCCCACTGCGGCAAAGCCGCGAGCCCGGTACGCGGCCAGCTGCCGTGAGCGAGTACACCGGACGCCGGGCGGGCCGCGGGCCGCGGGAACTTCTGCGAGCCGACCGGACGGATTCGCTCGGGGTCGAGGCCGCTGAGCCGGAAGGTCTCCCGGGCCAGGCCGTACCACGTGGTGTGGCCTCCGGCCGTGCCGTGGTAGACGCCCGCCGACGCCCGACCGGCCAGTGCGGCACGGCCGAGTGCGGACAACTGCCGGGCGAGCGCGCGGGACCAGGTCGGCTGGCCGTACTGGTCGGCGACCACGTCCAGAGTCTCGCGTCGGGTGGCGAGTTGAAGCATGGTGGTAACGAAGTTGCGGCCGTGCGCGCCGTAAAGCCAGGCCGTGCGTACGGTGTATCCGGTACGGGGCAGCAGCTCGGCCACGGCGCGCTCCCCCGCCAGTTTGCCCCGCCCGTACGCGTTCACGGGGCCGGTGGGCGCGTCCTCGGCGTAGGGCTGCCGGGCGTCACCGGGGAACACGTAGTCGGTGGAGACGTGCAGCAGGAGCGCGCCGCTGCCCGCGCAGGCGCGCGCGAGATGGCGCACACCCGTGCCGTTCACGGCGGTGGCCGCCGTCTCGGCCCGCTCGGCACCGTCGACATCCGTCCAGGCGGCGCAGTTGACGACCACATGGTGACCGGCGACGGCCGCGTGCACGGCGGCCTGATCGGTGATGTCGAGCTGGTTTCGTCCCAGTCCCGTCACTGCGGCGTCCGGTTCGGCGCTCAGCTCGGCCAGCACATCCCGGCCGAGTATCCCGCCCGCACCGGTCACAAGCCAGCTCGTGGTCATCCCAGCTCCGCCCTTTCCTTGAGCGGCTCCCACCAGGAGCGGTTGGCGCGGTACCAGGCGACCGTGGCGGCCAGGCCGTCGGTGAAGGCGACCTGCGGGGCGTAGCCGAGGTGTTCACGGATCTTGCTGTCGTCCAGCGAATAGCGCAGATCGTGGCCCTTGCGGTCGGCCACGTACTCGACCCGGTCCCAGTCAGCGCCGACCGCGTCCAGCAGCAGGCCGGTGAGCTTGTGGTTGCTCACCTCGGTCCCGCCGCCGATGTTGTAGATTTCCCCGGGCTTCCCGCCGTCGAGGACCAGGTCGATGCCCCGGCAGTGGTCCAAGACATGCAGCCAGTCACGGATGTTGCGGCCGTCTCCATACAAGGGGATCGTCTTCCCGTCGATCAGGTTGGTTACGAACAGCGGGATGACCTTTTCCGGGAACTGGTGCGGCCCGTAGTTGTTGGAGCAGCGGGTGACCACCACGTCTAGGCCGTGGGTGCGGTGGTAGGCGAGTGCGAGCAGGTCGGCGCCAGCCTTCGACGCGGAGTAGGGGGAGTTCGGCGCCGGCGGCCACTCCTCGGTCCACGATCCCTCGCTGATCGAGCCGTACACCTCGTCGGTGGAGACATGGACGAAGCGGCCGACGCCGTGCCGGTGTGCCGCGTCCAGCAGCACCTGGGTGCCGAGCACATTGGTACGGACGAAAGGACCGGCACCCTCGATCGAGCGGTCCACATGCGACTCGGCCGCGAAATGCACCACCGCGTCCTGACCCGCCATCACCTGGTCGATCACATCAGGGTCGCAGATGTCGCCCCGGACGAAGCTCTGGCCCGGATGTTCCGCCACTGGCTCCAGATTGGCCTCGACACCTGAGTAGGTGAGTTTGTCGAGGACCGTGATCTTGGCCGCCGGATCCGCACTCAGCCGTCGGCGGACGTATTGGGAGCCGATGAAGCCGGCGCCGCCGGTCACAAGGATGCGCATGGTTCTCCGATGCTCTTGCTGACCCCGGCACGCAGGACCGGGGCGATTTCTCTTCCGGGCTCCAGATCCCGGGTCAACCGCATTGCGCTGGTACCGCAAACAAGGTCGGAATGCGGACGGTGCCCGCGAAGCCGAAGCTTCGGGGCACCGCACACTCACTGCCAATGAAAACGGACTGCCGGTACGGCACCACCGCTCAGGAAGCCGCGCAGATCACGTAGGACGTGACGTTCCCGAAGGGGGGGGTGCCGCTGACCGCGGACTGCCATCCATTGGGTGCATCTGCAGGGCCGATGGTGACCGGGATGCTGAACAGTGTGCCCTGGCTGCCCTGCGATCCGCCACCAAGGGCGACGTCGCCAGGAGAGGTGCACTGGACAGTCGACGTGAACCCCGCCTCGCCCACCACGAAGTAGGTGTCAAGTTCGCCACGGGCACCCTGCGCGCCCTGCGCGCCCTGCGGACCCTGCGGACCCTGCGGACCCTGCGGACCCTGCGGACCCTGCGGACCCTGCGGACCCTGCGCACCGGGGGCACCCTGCGGACCGGGGGCACCCTGCGCACCCTGCGCACCCTCGGCACCCTGCGGACCCTCGGCACCCTGCACACCCTCGGCACCCTGCGCACCGGGCCCACCCTGCGCACCCTCGGCACCCTGCGCACCGGGCCCACCCTGCGCACCCTGCGCACCCTCGGCACCCTGCGGACCTGGCTTGCCCGGCTTACCCTTCGGCCCGCGGTCCCGATCCCGGTCACCGCCTGCACTCACCGCTCCGTTCGAACCCGGCAGGCCCAGGGTCCGCTCGGTGCCGGACCGATTGGTCGCGGCGGGCGTGGGAGCGGCGCAGATCGCGTAGGCGGTGATGCCTTGACCGGCAATGGCGGTGCTGGCCTGCCATCCAGTGGCCGGAACGAAAGGAGCGGTCGGGATGGGGTAACTCTGCACCTGAAGACCGAGGCCGGTGCTCTGCCATCCGCCGCCTGTGGCGATGTCACCAGCATCGCACGCCGCAGTCGACACCCCCGGGCCGGAAACCGGCGAGCCCGTCACGAGGTAAGTCTCAGGCACCGCGGTGCCCGGACCCCCCTGCACGCCCAGGGCACCTTGGGCACCCTGCGGACCCTGCGGACCCTGCGGACCCTGCGGACCCTGCGGACCCTGCGCACCGGGGGCACCCTGCGGACCTTCAGCGTCGCCCTGCGCACCTTGCGGACCCTCGGCACCCTGCGCGCCCTCGGCGCCCTGCGCGCCCTGCGGACCCTCGGCACCCTGCGCGCCCTCGGCACCCTGCGCGCCCTGCGCGCCCTGCGCGCCCTCGGCACCCTGCGGACCCTGGGCGCCCTGCGGGCCCTGCGGGCCCTGCTTGCCATGCTTGCCCTGCGGCCCGCGGTCCCGATCCCGGTCACCGCCTGCACTCACCGCTCCGTTCGGACCCGGCAGGCCCAGGGTGTGCTCGGTGCCGGACCTGTTGATCGCGTCGGCGATGGCCGCCGTGCTCGGAACAACATTGAGCACTACGGCCAGCGTGCCCACCGAAACCAATGTGGCGGCTTTCATGCGGGAACTTCGGCTGGATTTACGGCTCACCTGAGAACCTTCCTCACAGAACTTGGAGTGACCACATCGCAAGCGCACGCACGCCATAAGCGCGCAAAGTCACTGCGCGCCACGTCGCCCATAGCCACGAATACCCCCATCCTTCACTCTCCACGACACAATGATTACAAGCTATCCCGTGTCACACCTGAAGATCACCCGAGCGGCGGCGAAACCTTACGCCGCCACCACCGTGCCGCATATGACAAAACCGCAACACCGCAGAAACAATTGCCGCCCGAACAGCCTCAGTTCAGCCAATCCGACCGCCAGCGCACCGCCCCCGCGCCGGCCTCCACAGCCACGCGACGAAGCTGTGGCTCGGGTGTCCGCCACTGGCTCCAGATTGACCTCGGCACCTGAGTAAGCGAGTTGTCGAGGCCGTTATCTTTGCCACCGGATACACACTCAACCGTCGCCGGACGTATTGGAACCGACGAAGCCGCCGCCGGGCGCATGGCGCTCCGATGCTCTCGCCGCCCCCGGCACGCTAGAACCGGGGCGATTTCTCTTCCACATTCCGGATCCCGCGTCAAAACCGTCGCATTACCGCAACAGGGCCGGAATGCGGACGGTGCCCCGAAGCCGAAGCCTCGGGGCACCGCACACTCCCTGATGGGAAACTGACCGCCGGTACAGCTCACAGGGCGGCTATTACGCGTCGTGACAGATCACCCAGGCGGTGAGCGGGGTCGGGACGAGGTGGCTGACTTGCCATCCATTGGGTGCGGCGGCGGGGCCGATCGGGATACTCCTGAGCCCGAAGCTGGAGAGGCCCGTCCATCCTCCCCCGAGGGCGATGTCGTCGGGCGCGCTGCACGTGACAGTCGACGTTTGCCCCGGCGCGCCCGACAGGATGTAGGTATCAAGCAGCACCGCGGCACCCTGGGCACCCTGCGGACCCTGGGCACCCTGCGGACCCTGGGCACCCTGCGGACCCTGCGGACCCTGCGGACCCTGCGGACCGGGGGAACCCTGCACACCCTGCGCACCTTGGCCACCTTGCGGACCCTGTACACCTTGGGCGCCCTGCGCGCCCTGCGCGCCCTCGGCACCCTGCGCGCCCTCGGCACCCTGCGCGCCCTCGGCACCCTGCGCGCCCTCGGCACCCTGCGCGCCCTCGGCACCCTGCGGACCCTGGGCGCCCTGCGGGCCCTGCGGGCCCTGCTTGCCATGCTTGCCCTGCGGCCCGCGGTCCCGATCCCGGTCACCGCCTGCACTCACCGCTCCGTTCGGACCCGGCAGGCCCAGGGTGTGCTCGGTGCCGGACCTGTTGATCGCGTCGGCGATGGCCGCCGTGCTCGGAACAACATTGAGCACTACGGCCAGCGTGCCCACCGAAACCAATGTGGCGGCTTTCATGCGGGAACTTCGGCTGGATTTACGGCTCACCTGAGAACCTTCCTCACAGAACTTGGAGTGACCACATCGCAAGCGCACGCACGCCATAAGCGCGCAAAGTCACTGCGCGCCACGTCGCCCATAGCCACGAATACCCCCATCCTTCACTCTCCACGACACAATGATTACAAGCTATCCCGTGTCACACCTGAAGATCACCCGAGCGGCGGCGAAACCTTACGCCGCCACCACCGTGCCGCATATGACAAAACCGCAACACCGCAGAAACAATTGCCGCCCGAACAGCCTCAGTTCAGCCAATCCGACCGCCAGCGCACCGCCCCCGCGCCGGCCTCCACAGCCGCCCGCCCACCGGGTTGACCAGCTCGCAGACCCCGGCGGTAGGCACTGCATTCCGCATAGGAGGGCAGCAGACCTTGCCGCTCGGCCTCCGCAAGCATGGGCGCCGCGGCGTCCTTCTCGGAGAGCTCCGGCACGAGGCCGTCAGGCCATGCGATGGAAAGCGCCGGATCGAACGGGTGAATCCCGTATTCTCGCTGCGGTGCATATCCCTGCGAGCACAGATAGACGACGGTGGCGTCGCCCTCCAGTGCCATGAAGGCGTGGCCCAGTCCCTCCGACAGGTAGACACAGCGGTGCTCCCTGTCGTCAAGCCGAACCGCCTCCCAGGCGCCGAAGGTGGGGGAACCGGTACGGATGTCGACGACTACGTCGAGAATCGCGCCGCTGACACAGGTGACGTATTTGGCCTGCCCTGGCGGGACCGAAGCATAGTGAATGCCACGAAGAGTGCCCCGCACGGAGCGGGAGCAATTTGCCTGCGCGAGCTGGAGCCCCTGGCCGGTGACATCACAGAACCGGTCACTTCTGAACCACTCATGGAAACCGCCCCTCCGGTCAGTAAAGACGGTGGGTGTGTCCACCCAGGCCCCTTCGATGCCCAGTGGTCTCACGTGTTGCGCATCCTTCCGCACGTATCTCAAGTGCTGATGACTGGGCCGCCGTCAGGCGGGAGCGCCCGGCGCTGCTCGCAGCAGTTCGTCCCGGCGCGATCCGCTTTCCCTCTGCGGCACGACTGTGCACCAGGAGTCGTCCAACAGTCCCAGCAGGTACTGCCCGTACCCGCTTTTGAGCAGCGGCTGGGCCAGGTCCCGCAGCCGGTCGTCGTCGATCAGGCCAGATCGCCAGACCGCTTCCTCGACACAGCCGATTTTGAAGCCCTGGCGCTCCTCGATCACGCGGACGAACTCCGAGGCCTGCACCATGGACGTGAAGGTGCCGGTGTCCAGCCAGGCGGTGCCACGGTCGAGCCGGGTGACCTGCAGCGCTCCGCCCCTCAGATAGACGCCGTTGAGGTCGGTGATCTCCAGCTCTCCCCGTGCGCTGGGCCGCAGGCTCCGGGCGATCTCCACGACATGGTTGTCGTAGAAATACAGTCCCGGCACGGCGTAGCGGGACTTCGGCCGGGCCGGTTTCTCCTCGATCGACAGCGCCCGGCCCAGCTCGTCGAACTCCACCACACCGTATGCCGAGGGGTTGGCGACCTGATAGGCGAACACTCTGCCGCCTGTCATCCCGTCTTGGTGAGCCAGTCGTGCGCCGAGGCCGCTGCCGTGGAAGATGTTGTCGCCCAGGATCAGGGCGACCGACTCGTCGCCGATGAAATCCGCGCCCAGCAGGAAAGCCTGAGCGATGCCCTCCGGTCGCGCTTGCGTCATGTATTCGAGACGCAGGCCCAGTTGATCACCGCCGCCGAGTAGCCGACGGAACTGGGGCTGGTCCTCGGGCGTGGTGACGACCAGGATTTCACTGACCCCAGCCATCACCAGCGTGGACAGCGGATAATAGACCATAGGTTTATCGAAGACCGGCAGCAGCTGCTTGGACACCGAGCGAGTCAACGGCCACAGTCGCGATCCGGTGCCGCCGGCCAACAGAATTCCTCGCATAGCGTCACCCTAGGTGGAATCCAGCTGCTTCCGCGCCCGCCACGCACGACAGGCAGCTCCTCATCGCCCCATCAGATCCAGCGCCTGCTTGACCGAAAGCGCACGAACAGCCGTCTCGAAATCTCGGTCGCCGCACATAGAGTCGCCAACCGAATGCATAACCCAGCATGGCGGGGCCCTTCTTGCACCCTGCGAAAGCTTGGATGAGGTCGAGATCGTGGCACAGGCTGGCGGCTCATCTTGCCGCGCCTCGCAGTTGCGGATCTGGCAACTCCTGATACCTCAAATACTCCTGCGCCGAGGCAGATTGTCACTCTCCTCCGGCAGACCAGAGAGCCGACAGCAGAAGCAGACCATCGGTCTCAAGCGTTCTCAGAGAATGTCAGCCTCCTGAGGCTGACAATAAGTTGCAAAGAGAACAACCAAGATTGTCCTACCAATGGGTCACTTTTACGGTCAGCCTCAGCAACAGCACAGAGAACGACACAGGAGCCCGCCCGGGCCCGTATCAGAACCGTCGGCGGCATGTCGACGGTCTCTCCTGTCAAGGGCCGCAGCGACTGTGGGACGGACTTGCCGAGGTGGCGGGACGTCGTTCTTAATCATCAGGGAGTTGTCCTATGGCTTCAGCCGATCGCCGCCCTCCGCGTTCACCAGCTATGTCAGCCCCGCTTGTGGACAACGGCCTTCTTTCCGCGGAAGTGTGTAGTGCCCCTGTGCGAGCTCGAGCCGTGGTCGGGCTAGCCGGCGCGAACCTGACCACCGCTTTTGATATCCGTCTGATCTCGGAGATGCTCGGACTCACTCTCGCGGACTGGGCCTCAGCAATGGAACTTCTTCAGCATCGTGATGCGGCGCCTACCTCAGCGGCTTGCCAGGAAGGCGTCACGTAGCGGGGCTGTGATGGCGGGCGTGTCTCCAGTTGGTCTCAGCATGATGTGTTCCAGCGCGCGGAGGGGGGCGAACGGTTTTGGTGCGAAATCAGCTGGCTGGCGAAGGGAAAATCGCAAGCCATCAGCAGCGGCTCATTGCAGGTATACCCCGAAGCATCAGATATCAGCAGCGCATGCTTGTTGTAGGAGGTGGCCCGGCGGGAGTGGCCGCGGCAACTACTGCAGCACAGTTGGGATGGAGGGTCGTTCTGGCGGAGGCACGCAACCATCTGGGGGGGCAGTTGGCGCTGGCAGGGTCGACCGTCGCCCGTCGAGCATTGTGGCATCGGTGGGCCGGGTGGGCCGAGAGCGAGCTGCGTGCAAACGCAGTTGAAGTCCGAGTCAGCACGCTCATCACCGAACGCGACTGCGTGGACTACAAGCGCGTGGTGATTGCCACTGGCGCTCGTGCGAGCGGCCCTCCAGCGCGGTCACTTGGGCGGCTCGCCGCTTTCGACGCATGGGCTGTGATAGCCGAGCCCTATCTCCTGCCCGGCTCGATTCTGATCGTGGACCATGAAGGCGAATGGTCCGCGCTTGACTGCGCGGAGGTGCTGGCCACCCACGGGCACGCCGTTTCCCTGACGACAGCTGCTCATTCCGCTGGTCATGGGCTCCGGCGTTGGGAGCAGGAGGCCTACCGAGCACGACTCAGGGCCCTCGGTGTGCGGATACTGACGTGCCATGAACTGGTGACGGGGCCACCGCCCTCAGCTCCAGTCCTGCGCCACGTTCCCTCGGGCCTTGTCCGGCCGCTTAGTCACCAAGTAGGGGCCATTGTGTTCGCGTCGGTTCGCGAGCCCCAGAACCAGCTCTGCTCGCAGCTCCAGGGACGCCCCGGGATCATTGTGGTGGGAGACGCAGCAGCTCCTCGTGCCCTGGAAGATGCGATCGTCGATGGAACGCAAGCAGTTCCATCAGGTTCTCGTGCCTTCATGGCGTGATTACTCTGATGCCAACCGCAGCCGGGTCTCTCCGTGCCTGTGGGGGTATCGGGCGCGAGCCCAGTTGGAACAGGCGTCAGCGTAGGGAGACGAGGCGCCTCCAGCAGAATGACGGCGCATCCATCCAAGGCTGAGCAGGGCCTCATGGATGTGTAGTCGCGCACCTCCCAGCGGATACGCAGGCGGCGGAAGTGGTGCAGGAGTGCGAAGGCGCGCTCAATGACCCCTCATTCAGTGCCAACCCGAGCCATGTTCAGTGTCGTGACGGGGCCGACCACGCTTGCCCCGTCCCCGCCCCCCACTGGAGTGTCGTTGGGCACGCTCCACGGCGTCCGGAGCGCCCATCGAGGCCTGCACTTCGGTGGTCCGCCCGTACGTGGTTCACTTCTCTGTGCCGACCGAACACCCCCATGGGTAACACGAACAAGGGGAGCTTCAAGCCATACTCGTAGGCTTTCCCTGGACCTTCTTGATCGCTCTCTCAAGCAGGCGGACTTGCATGGCAAGGCCCTTAGCGCGAAGTTCCTGTTGGTGGCAGAAATCCGTGAGTTCGTCGAGGATCTCTTGAGGAAGATTTTCGAAGTCTCGAGGGAGCTGGCGCCGATTGCCGCGTGCTGTGGCTACGATGATCTCAAGATGAATGCGCACCATGCGTGCCAGGAGCAGCGGGCACCGGTGAAGAACGGGCTCTGTTCTCCACTGGGCAGGTCCGAGGTCGAAGAGCCAGGCTTTAGCTGAGGCGACAAACTGCTCGGTTCCAGGTCGGGTAACTGCACCGGGCCACCCTGCTGGCCTGCCGGGAACAGTCAGCTCAACCCCCGTGATGGACGTATCCGCGGCACCCATGGTCAGACTCCTTTTCCGGAACGCACAGCACGGGACGATAAGCGGTCGAATAGGATTGAAGCGGCAGCAGCGATACCTATCCCCTCAAGGTCACACACCGGTGACTTTTGGGCCTCGTCCTTGCATCGGCCCAGGCGGCCTCGCGAGTAACGGCTGCGCAGCAATGACACCTGCCAGGTGAGACCCGTCTCGAGCGGTGGGATGAGCGTGGGGGCGTCGTTTCGGTTGGTCAGCAGGACGGCGGGAGGGTGGCAGTGCGGCCCCTGGACGGGGAGACACACCAGCCGGTTCTCAGCGGGTGTTTATGCAGGTCTGGCCCGATACGCGGCTCTCGTCCCTGCCCCACTCTGAGGGCTTTCATCCTGTAGGCGATGAATGGCCTCCTCCTGGTGGGAGGCTCGGCCATCCGTCTCGTTCGCTTCCGTACCCGGCGGTCCGTCTGGTCTGAAGATGCCACGGAATCGCCATATCGCTAGCCTCCCCGTTGCGGTTGCGGCGATGCGGTGTCCTTGATCGTCATCTGGTGTGCTTTCGGGGCGTTTTCGCCGTGTGGGCATGGGTGGGGCCCGGCGCTGGGGTCGGGTTCTCCGAGGTCTTTCGGGTTGTGGGCGGACAGGGGCTGCTGGTCAGCCGGCTGGGCGGGGCAGGGCTGCGAGACGGTGGAAGGCCCTGGCCAGCTCGATTCTCCAGGGCCAGGTTGCTGAGATCCGCATCCGGAGGCGGCGGCCGCCGCGGGTGAGGCGGGCGGCGACGTGCAGCAGTGGGTAGCGGATTTTCTTGGGCTCGGCGGTGGCGAGGTCGCCGTCCAGTAGCAGGGTGCGCGTCCAGCGAGCAGGTCGATCCCTGCCAGGGAGAGTTCCAGCCAGACGGCGTTGACGGCGAACTGGCGGGAGGGGAAACGGCCGAAGCCGGTGTCCTTGCCGCAGCGGATACGGTCCTCCACGGTCGCATGACCGCGGTGGCGGACCTCCAGATACTGGATCGAACCGCCGCCCGAGTACGGGGTGTCGGTGAGGAACACCTGATGCCGCATGCCCTCGTCCTGGTCGAACAGGGACAGCTGGGCGCCGGGGTGAGGTTGTTCACGGCGCACGGTGATGCGGGTGCCGGACGGGTAGTCGGCAAGATCGACCAGGTCGGTCAGCTCGGCGACCTCGGCTCCGTCGCGCAGGGAGCCGTCCTGGTCCAAGGCGGGGTGCCAGACCTGGTCGGGCAGTGAACGGATCGCTCGGCGGACGTCGGCGGTGACCGCGGTGCCGACCGAGAAGCCGATATCCATGCCGCGAAGGCGCAGGTTGTGCAGGTGGTGGAGGAAGGCTTTCGCGGAGCCGGCGGAGTCTGTCCGGATCAGGATCTCGGTGCCGTAGCGGTGGGGTGTCGGGAACTCGGGCCAGGGCGTCGTCGAGCACCGTGATGTGGTCGGCGGCGGTGTTCGCTCCGGCGTTGCCCGGTCGTAGCCGTCCGGACAGGGCCTCGCCGGTGTTGGCCAGGAAGCACAGCAACGGGTGGTAGCCAAAACCACCCTTGTAGGTGGCTGCGGCCTGTTTCTTCTCGGAGTGGCAGGCCACCAACGTGGCGTCGATGTCCAGCACCAGGCCGGGCAGGGCACGGCCGCCGGCCTGGACGACGGGAATGCCCTCGCCGGTCTCGGTGGCCTGCAGCCGGGCCACCTCGCGTGCCGCAGCGCGGGCCGTCCGCAGCCGGGCCAACCCTTGTTCGTCGGTGCCGGCGAGTAGTCGCCAGGCCGTGGGCGTGGATGCCACCGGGCCGAACACCTCGGCCTGGTCCCGCAGGACGGCCAGATCCGTGATGGTCTCGCCGCCGTCGGCGAGCATCACCGTCAGGTCGGTCATGATCCGGCCCGGGTCGTGGCCGGTCCCGCGCGGGCGCAACAGCCGCAGCGGGGTGGAGTACGCATGGGTCAGCCCGGTCGCGTCGGCGAGATCCGCCAGCAGCCTGGCTCCGGCATGCCCGACCACCCCCGCCCCGTCAGCGGTGACATGAAGCTTGGGGCGCGAACCGGTAGCCTGCACGCAGAAAGTGCCTTCCGCTTGGTACGACAAAACCCCCTAGACAAGGTTCATCGTCCCAGCTCAGAAGGCACTTTCGCGTTCGCGGCACCAACTGGCCCCGCGCCAACCGAAACGGCGAGGCTAGGTTGACGAGTGCTCTCAGCGCACGCGAGCCTGACTCTCACAGACAACCATCGAAGAAGATCGACATCACGACCAACTCCGAATCCAAGGCCGCCGGCCGCAGAGGGCAGTCACCCCGCCGTGCAGCTTGCTGGTGCGCATGCCTTTCTTCTCTGCCATGAATCGGGCTTTCCACATTGTCGGCGGGTCGGATCCGACTGCCCCGGATCACGGCAACGTTGCCGAACGCGTCGCCGCCGGCAGCCGACTCAGCTGAGAATTAGACACAGTTGAATGAAGGAGCAACTCTGAGGGCGAGGCGGATCGTCCTGCCTGGCCCGGACGTCGGGGCGCCTTGTGTAGGAAATCCATGGGCCGTTCACCGGTTGCTGTGGAAGATCTTTCACCGGCCGAGATCCTGACTCCCCCCAAGGCGTGACAGCTTGACGCAAACGCCGCGTCCAGAGGAATTGCATACCGCTTCAACCACCTTTCTGCTGTGTCGGCCGGAGAGCGTGTCATATCGGTCGAGGAGTCACGGCTCGTTCACGTTCTTGAGGCGACCGGTTCGG
>NZ_JBEZKA010000048.1:0-34491 GCF_040651435.1 Streptomyces sp. NPDC048479 | reverse complement strand
GTCAGGCAGGAGTAGAACTCACCCCGGAAGCATGACAGTTCCGCCAGCGGCTCCTGCCGGGCATCGTGATCCAGCAAACTCATCCTCACGGCCTTCGTCCTGGACGTGTGTGTTCCTTGGTCGGAGCACATGTTCAGACGAAGGCCGCCTCCGCGTACGCCGGATACCGAACCGAGTGATCAAGTTCGACGCACCATTCGACGCCGGATGTTAAAGATCAAGCTAGTTGGGCCCACCGGCATCAGAGGGCCTCGCCAGCAGCGAACGGCACGAGCTGACACCCACCAAGGGACAGCCCGTACGGTAGGCGGGTCCGCGGCGCGCACGGACCCCGACACATGTCAGGTCCGTTCGAGCGTGGCCGGGTCAGCGTGTGTACTCCCGCTGCTCTCGCGTCGAGCAGCCTGCCCGCGACGCGGGGGCCGCACCATCTTTTCGATGTGGTTCAAAATGACGACCAACCGGGCTGCTCCTCGCGCGGCTCTCGGAGATGTACACACACGGCCGCTCTCGCGCCGGCAGGAAGACCGGACTCACCTGCGAGCGGTGGCCTACCGGATGCTCGGCTCGCTCAGCGAGGCCGATGACGCCGTCCAGGAAGCCTGGCTGCGCATCAGTCGCGCCGACACCAGCAGCGTCGAGAACCTCACCGGGTACGTACTGCCAACGACTCCCTGACGCAGGCCACTAGCCCGTTCGCCGTCCTTCTGGTGTTTCCTCCGGCGTGACGGTCTCTGCTCCGGTGACCTGCGTAAACGATCAAGCGAGAGCAGTCACTACGCCTGCCTGGGTGACGCGTATGGCGATGCGTCATGTTGCGGAGCTGACGGACTGTCGGTTGCCTCGGGAGCGGAGCACAGCAGAGGCGCCGCGCAGACAGGCCGGACACTGCTCCGTTGGAGGATCCTCGTGCGTAACACACATGTTGGTGTAGGTATCGGTCTGGCTCTCGGTGCCCTTTGCCTGTCGGTCCCGGCCGCTTTCGCCACCGGTGACTCAGGCCTTGACATCGGCCCGGGGAGCGTTTCGCCGGGCTCCACGGTCACCGTCAGCACCACGGCCTGCGGCCCGGACGTGACCTATGGCAAGGGCGAGTCGGAGGCCGGAGGGGCGTTCCACCTCTTCGAAGGTGACGGTGAGGGTGTGCTCACCGGCGAGTTCCAGGTCCCGGAAGGGACTGAGCCCGGCAGCGACACAGTCACCGTGAAGTGCCCGCCGCGGACCAAGGTCACGGATACGTACCAGGTCACTGGCCGCCGGCCGAGCGGCTCGGTCGACGCCGGCTTCGAGCCGGCCAAAGACAGAAGTAGGCAGTACGCCCTGGGTGGTGTGCTGCTCGCCGGAGCCGCCGCCGCGGGTGTGGTCAGGAGACGCCGACGTCTGAGCGGCATCCGCACCTGACTGCCCAACTCCCACCGCATCGCCCGGACCCGCATCGGCTCGGGCCTGCATCGGGCCCGGACTTGCATCCCCCGGGGGCCGCGAGGACCCCACGCCACCCCGCCGCGAAGCAGAGGCTCAATCGCGATGGAAACAGGGCACAAGATCAGCGCTTGCCCACACTCGTCCACGCCTTCAGTCAGGTTCCTGGCCTGCGCACTGATGGCCGGTACCGTGCTGGTGATCAGCGGGGCACGCGACGAGCAGCCACCGCAGCCGTCGGCTGCCCAGGCCTTCTCCACCTCTGCACACCCCGCCCGCAGCGGCACCGCCACAGCCGCGGGCCGCGCCGTCCAGCCGCTTCCTCCATCGAACCCGGTCCGGCTTCGAGTCCCCGCCATCGGCGTGGACGCCCCCATGACAAGACTGGCTCTCGACGCGGCAGGGAGGCTACGGCCGCCGCCGGCCGACCACCCCAGCCGTGCCGGCTGGTACAGCGACGGCACTGCTCCCGGCTCGGTAGGGACAGCCGTCACCGCCGGGCACGTGGACACGCCCACCGGCCCCGGCGCCTTCCACGGCCTCGGCGCCCTGTCCAAGGGCGACACCATCGAGATCAGCCGGGCGGACAGGCGCGTGGCTGTGTTCGCCGTCGACGCCGTGGAGGTCTACGACAAGAAGAAATTTCCGAACGAGAAGGTCTATGGCGGCTCCGACGTCCCTGAACTGCGGATGATCACCTGCGGCGGCAGTTACACCAAGCGCACTGGCTACCGGGGCAACATCGTGGTCTACGCGACGCTGACGGCGGTGAAACAGCCTCCCCGACCATCAGAGTCCTCCGCGCTGAGGTGAGCGGCGGGTGATCGGGTTGGATTCGACGGCATCGGCCCGATGATTCTGCGCCGCGGCGAGAGTCCTGTCTCCGACCGCACAGTTGAGAGGGTGGACCCATGACCGATCTGCGCGACACGCTGGAGACGCACGTCAGGAAGGGCTCGGTGCCGGGAGCGGTGGGCCTGGTGGCCCGCGGTGACCGGGTCGAGGTGCAGGCGGTGGGATCCGTCGACGTCGAGGGCACCGCCCTGATGGCCAGGGACTCGATCTTCCGCATCGCATCGATCACCAAGCCCATCGTCGCCGCGGCCGTCATGATGCTGGTCGAGGACGCCCGGATCGCGCTGGACGACCCGGTCGGGCAGTGGCTGCCGGAGCTGGCGTCACCGAGCGTCGTCCGTACGCCGGCCGGGCCGGTGGACGACGTGGTCCCGGCGGTCCGGCCGATCACCGTGTTCCACCTGCTCAGCTCCCGTGCCGGGTACGGCTTCCCGTCCGACTTCTCGCTGCCCGCGGTTGCGCCGCTGTTCAGCGAGCTGAAGCAGGGACCTCCGCAGCCGCAGACCGTCCCAGCGCCGGACGAGTGGATGGCGGCGCTGTCCCGTATTCCGCTGCTGCACCAGCCGGGCGACGGCTGGCTGTACAACATCAGCTCCGACCTCCAGGGCGTGCTGATCGCCAGGGTCACGGGACGACCGCTGCCCGAGTTCCTGGCCGAGCGGCTGTTCGAGCCGCTGCGGATGGCCGACACGGCATTCGCGGTACCGGCTGCCAAGCTCGACCGGTTCACCGGCTACTACCGGACCGATCCCGAGGGCGGTCTCGAGCTGGTGGACGCCGCAGACGGGCAGTGGAGCAGCCCGCCGGCGTTCCCGAGCGGCGCCGGCGGTCTGGTCTCGACCGTCGACGACTGGCTCGCCTTCGGCCGGATGCTGCTCGCCGAAGGGATGGCGGGCGGCCGCCGGCTGCTCACGCCCCAGTCGGTGCGGCAGATGACTGCCAATCACCTGACCGCGTCCGAGCGAGAGTCCGCCGGGTTGTTCCTCGAGGGCATGGGCTGGGGTTTCGGCGGCGCGGTCGATGTCGAGGCCGTCGAACCGTGGAGTGTGCCGGGACGCTACGGCTGGGTCGGCGGCACCGGAACAACAGCGCACATCACACCGTCCACCGGCGTGGTCACCATCGTGCTCAGCCAGCTGCAGATGGGCGGACCGAGCTTCCCCGCGCTGATGCGGGACTTCTGGCGGTACGCGGCCGACGTCTGAGGCGGAGCGTGGTGCCTGGCTGAATCCGCGCCGATGATGGGCGTCCGGCACAGGCCTGTTTGTCAAACGGGTCGACCCGTAATGTAGATGCTCCGGAGCTCTTCTTCGCCCTCCAGAGGGCGTCCCAGGGATCCCCGCTCGCACGAGGCGATCATCAGCGCGACCGCAGAACTGGTGGCCGAGGCCGGCTACGGCGCGACATCGATCGGGGCCGTGGCCGCGCGGGCCGGTGTCGGCAAGGACACGATCTACCGATGGTGGGCGGGCAAACCCGAGTTGGTCTTCGAGGCCATGTTCACCACCACCGACCACGCTCCGAACCCGGACACCGGAAGGCTGGCCGGGGACCTGACCGTACTGCTGCAGGGCCTGGTCGAGGAGTTCCACGCGCCTGCCGCCGCGGCGGCGCTCCCGGGGCTGCTCGCCGACTTCGCCGCCGACCCGGCTCTGAAGGCGCGCATCCGCAGCGACTTCCTGGCCCCATCGAAGGAACGGCTGTTGATCGTCTTCGAACGCGCCGTGCTCCGCGGAGAGATCGCGGTCGACACACCGGTGGACCTGGTCCTGGACGCGATGGCGGGAGCCGTGTTCTTCCACGTCGGACTGGTGGGCGAACCCCCACCCCGCAGTTGGCCGACCGGCTGGCTGCTGTCGTGGCCAGAGGAATCGAGGCCCGATGAACGGCCGGCTCCTCGCAGCGGCACCACCGCGTTCGGCGTGGCCGCGGCACACATCGCCGGCGGACATCGGGATGTGGTGCGCCCGCTGCTGTCCTGCGGACTGGCGGACGAGCCCAAGGGCGTCCTGCGTGCCGTATGGCACATGGTGAGCGTCGACCTGGTGCTTTCCGCAGTCGCTCTGGTCCATCTCTCACTGGCGGACGGTACGTCAGGCTCCGGCCTGGTGGCATGGTTCGTGGCCGCGCACTTCATCGCCTACGCGGCAGTTTTCCTGGTCATCACACTGTCGGTCGGCTGGTCGAAGCCGCTGTTCCCGCTGGCGCAGTGGATCCTGCTCCTGCCAGTCGCGGTACGGACAGTGGCGGGAGCCGCGTAACAACACCACAGGACTGAGCTGAAGCGCCGACCGCGTCTGGAACAAGGGGGGATCCCACCCGAAGAGGCCACGCGGGGGCAGGACTGTTCCTATGCTGCGGCAATGGACTGGACGGCTGTGGTCGCGGTGGCGTTGGGCGGGGCGATCGGCGTGGGCAGCACACTGGCCACGGACCGGGTCCGCTGGCGCAGGGACAGCGTGGCTCAAGACCGGGAATCGCTGCGGTCGGTGTACGTCCAGTACCTGGAGGCATTGGCTCAGGCACGGGATGTCATCTCCCATGCGAGCCGGGAGGTGCACCGGTCGGCGGAGGAGCGGGCGCAGATGGCGTGGACGGTCACGCGGGACCACGGGGTGTATGCAAGGCAGTACGCGCTCGAACTGATCGCGCCCGTCGAGGTCGTGGAGAGGACCAAGGGTGTCGCCGACAAGCTCGTGACCTACCGGGACGCGGTGGTGCAAGGCGAGACGTGGAGCGATGCCGGCTGCACCGAGGCACGACGGGCATTACGGGAAGCCCGGCACGCCTTGATGGACGCCATGCGCACCACCCTCGCCCGGCCGCAGTAGGCGCATAACAACGCGCCCCCGTTACCGTGAGCAAGCCAACACCCGCAAACTCGGACCCCGGTGCCGCCGCAACCCGGCGACTCGTGATTGGAGCCAGCGATGAGCGTGTGTTGGCACTGAATCTCGTCTCACCTGGGCCGGGGAGAGCCTGGTCGGGTCTGTCGGTTTCTCCGTGCGGACACCACGCCTCATGAAAGCAAGAGGCGAGCAATATCGGTTCCCGCCGGACTCTATGTGGGCGTCGCCGCCATCGGCCTCATCGGTGTGCTGGCGACGCGCGAGAACCTGGGGCCCGGCCCGGCGCGGGACACCCTGGCGGAGCCGACCGCCACACGTAACGGCATCCCCGCGCAACCGCACACGCGCCACGACGCACCCCTCCTGCGTTCTTGAAGACCGCAACGGTGGCGGGGCTCGACACTGCTCGCGGGTGCAGAGTCCCAGTGCATTCACCCAGTCGGTTGAGCAGTGTCACCCCGCATCGACCCCTTGCCCTCACCGATCACACGCTTCCGTCCGCCGTGATCCTTACTGTGACCTCACCTGCAAGGGCAGTTGCGCTCCGCGGCGGTCGAGTCTGGAGATGGGCATCGAGGAACCCTTCCTGGCCGCAGGTCGCGAGGATGCTTCTGTGCCCAATGACCAGTCCCGATCGCAGTGCCGCTCGACGGTCCGGCCGGTGGTCCGGACTCCGTCCGGCGGATCACCCGGAAACTCGCGTCAGCACAGCCAGGACTGACCCCGTGACGGCCTTCGGCGGGTGGAAGTGCGGCCGTGCGCCCTCGAGTGCGGGGGCGAGATTCCTGCCCTCGCCCGAGGCCTTCACAAGCCTGCCGACAGCCGCCCGGTAAAGCCCCTGAACTGGGCTTTTGTGTCACGCAGACCTACGATCTACCCATCGGGAAGGGGGGTCCGGATGGACCGGAACGTACGCACTGTGGACGATGTACTGAGGCTCCTGGACGGCTTGTTCGCGCCGGAGGCGGACCGTTGGACGGACGGTGCGGCCTCTTGGTGGGACGGTTTCTACGCGGACCGTTCCAAGCCGGTGCCGTTCTTCGTGGCGAAGCCGGACGAAAACCTGGTCTCGTATCTCGACCGCGACCTCATCACCCGGGGCCGCGCCCTCGACTTGGGCTGCGGCCCGGGCCGCAACGCGCTGCGCCTCGCCTCCCTGGGCTTCGAGGTGGACGCCGTCGACCTGTCTCCGACGGCCATAGCCTGGGCCGAGGACCGTGCCCGCGAGGCGGGGGCCGACGTCCAGTTCCACTGCGGCGACGTCTTCGCCCTCACGGGGACCGCGCTGGGCGGTCCGTACGACCTGATCTACGATTCCGGCTGCTTCCACCACCTGCCACCCCACCGCCGCATCAGCTACCTCGCCCTCCTCGACCGAGCCCTCGCCCCTGGCGGCCATCTCGCCCTCACCTGCTTCGCGGCCGGCGAGATGGGCTCCGAACTCCCCGACGCGGACTTCTACGGCCAGTCCCGCCTCCATGGCGGACTCGCCTACACGCCGGAGTCGTTGCGCTGGATCTTTTCCGACCTGACGGAAGTCGAACTGCGCCGCATGCACGACGAACCGCCTGAGTCCCCGCTCTTCGGCGAATCCTTCCTCTGGACGGCCCTGTTCCGCCGAGCCACCCACTTGTAGCGTCCATGCGCGCGAGGGCCGCTGTCCCCGCAGCTCCTTGTCTCAGCAGCTCAGCACCAACCGTGCCGGCGGCGCTCACGGACCGTGCGCGCGGCCGGCACGCGGCTCACGACGCGCGCCAGCCGCTCCAGCGCAGGACCGAGACTTCGACCACCGGTCCGTCGGGTGGCCGGTCGGCGTACTGCTGGTATTTCGCCGTGAGCAGGCCGATGCAGCGGGCGGCCTCGGGGGACCGGTCCGGTGCCGGGAGCACTCGGGCTTCGCCATCGGCCCGGGCCCACCACAGGCGGTCCCAGTCCTCCTCGTAGTGGTCGGTGAGCAGGCAGACCGACGGGTTGGCGGCGATGTTGGCCAGGCGTTTCAGTCGCGTCGTCCGCTTCGGTTTGTGGTCCACGGCCAGCATCACCGTGTCGCCGTCCAGGGCGAACACCACCGGCACCAGATGCGGGTGGGCCGCCGTGCCGGCCGTCGCGAGGTGGGCGAAGCGCGCCGCGGCGAACCGCTCCCGTGCCTCAGCGCTCGTCAGAGCGGGCATCGCATCCCCTTTCCGGCAGTCATGGCATTCACGGCGGCTATGGCGTTTGCGGATTCCCGGATCGGTCCCGCATCCCCGAGGCGCAGCGGTTTCCGGCTTCTCAGCGGTACCGGGCAGCGACTTCGGCCAGCCGGTCCAGGAACTCCATCGTCTCCCGTTCGGGCATCGTCGGCACGTAGAACAGCAGCCGCTCGACCCCCAGACGGCTGTAGCCCTCGATCTGCTCGGGATCGTCGGGAGCCGCGTACACCGTCACCGGCACCTCTCGGTCGGCAAGGGCGCGCAGCCGCTCGATCTTCGGACCGAGTTCCTGCGGCGGCAGGCTGTTGGCCAGCCACGCGTCTCCGAGCTGCGCCACCCGCCGGAACGCGCCCTCGCCGCCGCCGACGTAGATCGGCGGATGGGGGCGCTGTACGGGCTTGGGCCAGGCGAAGACCGGATCGAAGTCCACGAACTCGCCGTGGAACTCGGCCTTCTCCGCGATCCACAGCTCGCGCATGGCGCGTAGCCGCTCGTCGGCGAGCCGACCGCGGGTGGAGGGGTCGGTGCCGTGGTTCCTCATCTCTTCACGGTTCCAGCCGACACCGACGCCGAGGATCACACGGCCGCCGGAGATCAGGTCGAGCGAGGCCACCTCCTTCGCCGTGATGATCGGGTCGCGTTGCGGGATCAACGCGATGCCGGTGGCCAGGAGCAGTCGTTCGGTTACGACACCGATCGCGGTCAGGGCGACGAAGGGGTCAAGGGTGCGGTAGTACATCTCCGGCAGCTCACCACCGCCCGGGTAGGGCGTCTGGCGGTCCGCCGGGATATGGGTGTGCTCAGCGATGAACAACGAGTCGAACGCGCGTTCCTCCAGTGCGGTTCCGAGCGCGGTCGGGCTGATGCCCTGGTCGGTGATGAAGGTCGAGACTCCGAATTTCATGACGGCTCCGTCGAGGGTCGAGTACGGGAAAGGACGGGTGGCACAGATCTGCTGACTACCCGCCCCGGGCGATTCCGCTCCCATGTCCACCCGGGAGAACCATCGCGGAGCACGGTTCCCCGGGCCCGCGGTCGCAAAATCGCGCTGGGGTGCCGGCGGACGCGGATGGGCGGTCCGCCGGCCCAGAACCTCGGCGTGGCTCCATCGCCGGCTGACAATCCCGGGGTGGCGTCCTCGCAGGGAGCAGCAGATAACTTCTCCCCCTGAATGGGGGAAATCTGACGTGGCTGAGATAGACATTGCGTGCTCGCGTGGCTAGCGTTCCTGCTGTAGCCAACGAAGTCAGCGATACGCGGCAGAGACGAACTGGCGCGAGCATTGCACGGCGCGGCAGTGGAGTCCTGGGGCCAGGAAAGTGCACGACGGCCCCAGGGCTGGTTGCCGGGCCGGGCGGCCCCAGGGGTCGCCGAGCAGCACCGCGTGTTCAGAGCAGTACCGACCCAAAGAAGAGATGAGTGAGAGAGGAGCAGACGCCATCAGGATCGCCCGAGCGAGGTTCAGTTCGCTCGGGTACCGCAGGCCCCGGATTGGAAGGTGGTCCCCGGTCAAGCATCCGCGATCCCCGTATCTCCGACCTCCCAGGCGGACATGCGGAAACCGAAAGTCGGCGCTCAGCGCCGGTAGATGGTGTTGAAACCCCTCGGGGCCCCGGTGCCGTGCGGCACCGGGGCCCCTCGACGCGTTCCGGAAGACGTGCAAGTGCCCCCAGAAGCTCCATCGCCCACCAGCGATCGATTCGACGATGACGACTACCCCGCCTACACCATGGGCCGCGCGGCCGAGATGATCGGCGCCACGCCCGGCTTCCTCCGGGCCATCGGTGAAGCCCGCCTGATCACGCCGCTGCGGTCGGACGGTGGCCACCGCCGCTACTCCCGCTACCAGTTGCGTATCGCGGCCCGCGCACGCGAGCTGGTGGACGCCGGCACTCCCGTCGACGCGGCCTGCCGCATCGTCATCCTGGAAGACCAGCTCGAAGAAGCCCTGAGACTCAACGAGGAGCTATGCAAGTCCACAGCAGACGCGGGCAGGGCTGCGGAGTCCTGACCGCCGCCGGAGCATCGGCGAACTCTGGCTCACTGGCCACGAAGTACGCGGGCGGGGCACGGTGTTCGCCGGGCGGGGTAAACACGTGGGCCCGGGCGTCGTCGGCACGCGACGCCGCTCGCCGGCTGAGCCGCTCCTGCTTCCGGCGCGATCTTCATCGCCAGGCAGCATGACTTTCTTCGGGAGACGAGTCCGCCCCGCGCTCGGTAGGGGCACGGGTCAGGCCGCGGGCGGGGGGTCACATGGCCCGGATGGCTTTGCTGGCGCGTTCGATGAATTCGGTCATCGCGGGCCAGTAGGCGCGGGTTTCCTCAGTGAGCAGTTCTTCGGCGGCGGTGTCGCCGTCGGCCATGGCGCGCATCAGCCGGGCGGTGGACGGTGTGGCTTTGTCCAGGGCGGCGGCTGCTTCGGCGACATCGTCCGGGCCTTCCAGGGTGACCACTTGTACGCAGCGCAGGAGGGAGGCGTACACGTCCCGTATCTGTTCGCGCAGTCGCAGCAGCTCTGCGCGCCGACTGTCGAGGTCAGCGATGTGAGCAGCCTCGGGGATCTTCCAGTACAACCCGCCGATGGCGACGGCCTTGTCGATGACGGCCGCATAGGCGGCTCGCCTGGCTTCGCGCTGCCGGGCGAGGCGGTGAGACTCGGTTGCGGCCTCGGCCTGCAGCCGTGCCGCATTGGCGTTCCCTCGACTGGTAACCAAGCTGGCCAGCACGGCAGTTCCAGCCGTCAGTGCAGCCACCCACAGCGTGTTGTCCACGTCCGCCAGTGTGCCGGCGAGGACTGGAGAGCGACGCTGTCTCCCCGGGACGCGGCCTTTGCTCGTCGTGAGGTGGCTCCTTGGCGGCGCCTTTATGGTCTGCCGGCTGCCGATCATTCATACGGCTGATGGTCCTTGGCGCCGCCACCGTGCGGAGACCGCTTGTCGAAGGGCCGTTGCTGTTGGTGGGCCCTGGCGACCTACAAGCGGCGCTGGAGCTGTCCGCTGCGCGGGGGACAGGCAGTTGGTAAGATCGCCTGCTCATGGACGCGAGCGCAGGAAACGAGATGACTGCCATCCCGCCGGGGCAGGTGACGCTGTCGGACCGGCGAACACAGCGCAGCTGGTCGGTCGAGCTTGCGCCCTACCGGCTCGCTGCGTTCCCGATCACCCAGGCGCGGTACGCACAGGTCACCGGCCGGCGGCCGAGCACCGCGCAAGGCGACCAACTGCCCGTCGAGGGCGTTTCATGGTTGGACGCTGTCCGGTTCTGTAACGCCCTGTCCCAACGCGAGGGGTTGGCGCCCGCGTATCGCCTCCATGCTGACGTCGAGGGTATCGAGTGGAACGCATCCGCTGACGGGTACCGGCTACCGACCGAGGCCGAGTGGGAGCACGCATGTCGTGCCGGTACGGCCGACGCGCGGTACGGGCGGCTCGACGAGATTGCCTGGCATCGCGGCAACTCGCACGAGCGGATTCACGACGTGGGCCTCAAACAGCCCAACGCGTGGGGCCTGTACGACATGCTGGGCAACGTTTGGGAGTGGTGCTGGGACGTCTACGACGCCGAGGTCTACGGCACCTATCGGGTACTACGTGGCGGTGGGTGGTTTGACGAGCCCTGGAGCTGCCGGGCCTCGGTGCGGCGCCGCAGCCACCCGACCTTCCAGATCGACGACGTGGGATTCCGCATCGCTCGTTCCGTCTTGCGCTGAGGCGCGTCCCTTGTTGGCCGGATCGCCGTCATCGGGGCCCTCCGCCCCAGTATGGCCCGCACCACTCCAGCGCGACTCCTGGCAGCCGCCGGGGAATGGCGGTAAGCGGCGGACGGTGCCTGGTGGTTCACCAGGTCACGGGCAGTCGGTGCAGTCCGCGCAGGAGGCTGGGGCGCCATTCGAGAGGGGTGGATGGGTCTGCCGGCGCAAGGTGGGGGAGGTGTTCGAGGAGGGTCCGGACTGCGATTGCGGCTTCCAGGCGTGCCAGTGGCGCGCCGAGGCAGTGGTGTATGCCGTGAATGGGCGTTTTGATGATTGACGTGATCGTGGTCGGCGGCGGACCGACCGGCCTGATGCTGGCCGGCGAGCTGCGGCTGGCCGGAGTGCACGTGGTCGTGCTGGAGAAGTTGACCGAGCCGACCGAGCAGTCCCGCGGGCAGGGCCTGCACACGCGCAGCGTCGAGATGATGGACCAGCGCGGCCTGCTGGACCGGTTCCTCGCGGTCAGTGAGAAGTTCCAGGTCGGCGGTCTCTTCGGCGGCATCGTCAAGCCGTGGCCGGACCGGTTGGACACGGCTCACGCGTACGGCCTCGCCACCCCGCAGCCGGTCACCGAGCGGCTGCTCAACGAGCGTGCGCTCGAACTCGGTACCGAGATCCGGCGCGGCTGCGAAGTGGTCGGGCTGAGCCAGGACGAGGACGGGGTGACCGTCGAGCTGGCGGACGGCACGCACCTGCGCTCGCGCTACCTCGTTGGGTGCGACGGCGGCCGCAGTGCGGTGCGCAAGCTGCTCGGCGTCGGTTTCCCCGGCGAGCCCGCCAAGGTCGAGACGCTGCTGGGTGAAATGGAGGTGACCGAGGATCCGGCGACGATTGCCGCCGTCGTCGAGGAAGTCCGTAAGACCCAACTGCGGTTCGGCGTCACCCCCAACGAGGACGGGGTGTGCCGCGTTGTCGTGCCCGCCGACGGCGTGGCCGAGGACCGTGCGACCGCTCCGACCCTCGAGGAGTTCAAGCAGCAGCTGCGGGCGTTCGCGGGCACCGACTTCGGCGTGCACTCGCCCCGCTGGCTGTCCCGGTTCGGCGACGCCACCCGGCAGGCCGAGCGCTACCGGGTCGGCCGGGTGCTGCTGGCCGGCGATGCGGCGCACATCCACCCGCCGACCGGCGGGCAGGGGCTCAACCTCGGCGTGCAGGACGCGTTCAACCTCGGCTGGAAGCTGGCCGCCGCGGTCAACGGATGGGCACCGGAGGAGCTGCTGGACAGCTACCACGCCGAACGGCACCCGGTGGGCGCCCGCGTGCTGGACAACACCCGCGCGCAGATCACGCTGCTGGGGACCGATCCGGGTGCGACCGCGCTGCGGAACCTGTTCTCGAAGCTGATGGACTTCGAGGAGGTGAACCGGTACGTGACCGGGATCATCACCGCGGTCGGGATCCGCTACGACTTCGGCGAGGGGCATGAACTGCTCGGCAGGCGGATGCGGGACGTGAAGCTGAAGCAGGGTCGCCTCTACGAGCTTATGCACGGCGGCCGCGGACTACTGCTCGACCAGACCGGCCGGCTTACGGTGGCAGGTTGGGCAGATCGGGTCGACCACGTCGTCGACGTCAGCGAGGAACTGGACGTGCCCGCGGCGCTGCTGCGGCCGGACGGCCACGTGGCGTGGGTCGGTGAAGATCAGCGGGATCTGCTCAGCCAGCTGCCCGAGTGGTTCGGCGCTGCCGTCAGCTGAGTGCGCAGTTGTGGCTCGAAAGGGTGGGACCTGTCTCCGGCAGGCCGACTTCCCTGAGGCGAGCAAGACGGCGCCGGCTGCGGGCCGCTCGCGTCCGTCGACCAGGGAGCAGCAGCTCGATGCGGAGGTCGCCGACCTGACCCAGGCCCTGGGCGAGGCCGCAGTCGCTACGGGTCTTGGAAGAAGTCCGCGGAGGGCCGGCTGTGCCCTTCACGGAGGAGCCGCCGGCCGGGTGGGAGATCATGGAGCGGCACGCGTGTCCACTGGTGGCGGGGTCAGAGCTGCGCGGAACAGATCGCGTACCAAGGCGATCTCGGCTCCGTGGTGCAGGACTTCCTGGTTGACCCACCACACGATGTCGATGAACGGCTCGTCCGGGTCACTGCCGTGGGGATAGGTGCAGAACCCGACGGTGTCGAGCGCGGCGTCGTCGATGCTCAGCAGCGACTTCCGCCACGCCGTGGCGCCGGCGTCGAAGGCAGCCGCCGCACCTGCCGCGTCCCCGCTGATGGGGTAGTCGTCCCGGGTGAGGGTGTGGCCGCCGGCTGTGTGATCGGCGCGGAGGGACAGCATCTCGCTCAGGTGGGTCAGGCGCCACGCGATGGTGGTGAAGGGCGGCGGCCAGGGGTGCGGGTAGGGCGCGGCGTCGCGTCCCCAGTCGCCGGTGCCGGCCAGGAGGGTCGCGCGTGGACCCGGTCCGCCCGTACGCCGCCGGACCGACCAGCAGTCTGGCACCGGCTCCCAGAAGTACTCCTTATCGGTCATGGGGCCAACCTCGGTTTCCGAACCGTCACCGCTGTCCATCACCGGCCCTGTCATGCGGTCGGCCAGGCGCGCACATGCGAAGTCGAACTGCTGCAACAACGGGACCAGGCGAGGTGCTGTCACTGACGCTCCCATGGCGAGCTGGTAGGCGCTTGGAGGAGGGACGAACTGATGACCCGCCAGCCTGGCACAACCGGTAGCACCCAACCTCTCATTTTCCGACGAGGGTCCTCACCGAAACGTGGCTGATCGGCGGCCGATCAGCTCAAGCACCCGGCTGCAACCAGCAGTTACGGGACAACCCATCGGGCGGCAAGACGCAGTCGCACAGCTCGGCGATGACCCCGACAGGCCACGCAACCCGATCGACCCCGCGGCGCCGCGTTGGGTGCCGGCAGTCGTCCGGGAGGCGGCTACCTCAGGAGCCATTTCCGGTCAGTGCCATCACCTCTGCGCGGCTGTGACCGCCGTGGTCGGCGGCGATGAGGCGCCGGCATCGGCGCCCGGGTGCGGACGCTGCGGGACCGGTTGCCGGCGGACCTTCGCGAGGGTCCCCCGGGGCCCGACTTCCGCGCGGTTCCGTTCACCTCCGTCTACCTGACGCACGACGAGTGGGTGGCCGAGAGTGCCAACCGGACCGTGCATGCGGTGATGCACATCGGCTGCGTTCCGGACGGAGCCGACGGTTAGCGCGGCCAGATGGCCGTAATGGTGAAGCCGAACGGGCTGCTCGGCGCCGTATACATGGCGGGCATCAAGCCCTTCAGGTACCTGGGGGTGTATCCGGCGCTGCTTCGAGGGATCGGGCGCACATGGCAGGCGAGTGCCGGCGGCCGGAGCGGGGGCTGACCGATCAGACGGAGGACCATCCCGGCCATCCGGCGTGGCCTTCCGGTCAAGCGCCACGGTCCACACCCTCCACGGGGCCAAACCGTCGCCGGGCCCCGTCGACGGAACTCCTGCCCGATCAACGCTGAAGATGTTCAGAGCTGGGCGTGAAGGGCTGCACGCGGGCGATGAGCAGGGCGACGTCATCGGGGTCGTCGGGACGCCGGAGTTCGTGAAGGAGCCGGTCGCAGGTTTCCTCGAGGGGGCGGTCGGGCCTGTCCAACAGGTGGAGGAGGGTTTCCAGGCGCTCGTCGATGGGGTGGTGGCGGGTTTCGACCAGTCCGTCGGTATACAGGACCAGTTGGTCACCGGGGCCGAGGTCGAAAGTGGTGGTCTCGAAGGCGACGCCACCCACTCCCAACGGGGTGCCGGTCGGCAGGTCGAGCAGTTCGGGACGCTTGCCGCTGCGCACGAGGGCGGGGGGCAGGTGGCCGGCGGTGGCGATGTGGCAGTCGGCGCCGTGTGGGTCGTAGACGGCGTACACGCAGGTGGCGATGTAGTGCTCCAGCCCCGAGGTGATCTTGTCGAGGTGCTGGAGGACCTGGGCGGGGTCGAGGTCGAGGTCGGCGAAGGCGCTGGTGGCGGTGCGCAGGCGGCCCATGGTGGCGGCGGCGTCAATGCCGCTGCCCATGACGTCGCCCACGACGAGTGCGGTCTTGTCTCTGTCGAGCGGGAGGACGTCGTACCAGTCGCCGCCGATCTCGTAGGTGGCCTGTGCGGGCCGGTACCGGGAGGAGACCTCGAGGCCTGGAAGGTGCGGCGGGTGTTCTGGAAGGAGGCTGCGTTGCAGGGTCTCGGCGGCGTTGCGCACGCTCTGGTGTGTGCGGGCGTTGTCGATGCACACGGCGGCGCGGGAGGCCAGTTCAGTGGCGAGGGCGAGGTCGTCCCCGTCGAAGGGCAGGGGGTTGCGGGCGCGGGTGAGACTTACGAAGCCGAGGATCTGGCCGCGGGCGGTGAGCGGGGCCAGCATGTAGGAGTGCACGCCGGCGCGGGCCAGCAGAGTGGCGGCGTGCCTGTCGCGGGCGAGGCGCGCCAGGTCGTTGTTGTCCGCGTGAGTCATCAGGATCGGGTGGCCGGTGCGTACGCATTGGGTGGCCAGCCGGTCGGTGTCGTAGGCGGCGAGGTGGCCGGGTGGGTCGGCGGCCTCAGCGGCTTCGGTCGGATAGGCGGCCTTCACCGCGAGGGCGCGAAAAAGGGTGGGGCCGTCGCGGGAGGCTGGGTGGCCGTCTTCCAGGACGGAGTCGAGGACGTTGACCGCGACCACGTCGGCGAGCTCGGGAACGGTGACCTCGGCCAGCTCTTGGGCGGTCTGTTCCACTTCCAAGGTGGTGCCGATGCGAATGGAGCCGTCGGCGATCAGGGCCAGGCGCCGCCGGGCTTCGGCAGCCTCCATGGCTGCCTGATACCGGTCGGTGACATCCACCACCAGGTCGGCCACCCCGAGTACACGTCCCTGGGGGTCCTCCAGCCGGTACAACGAGATCGACCAGGCATGCTTGTGGTCGTCGGCGGGCGTGTGGCCGACGATGGTGGACTGGTCAACCATGGGGATCCCGGTCTCGAGGACCTGCCGCATCGCGACCTCGGGTACCTCGAACTTCGTGGAGGTCATGATCTCGCGGTAGTGCCGGCCGAGGTGGTCTTTCGCGGGTATGCCGTGCATCTGCTCCAGGGCGGGGTTGACGGCCATGTACCGCAGATCGGTGTCGAGTATCGCCAGCCCGATGGGGGACTGGGAGATCAGCCGGGTGGACAGTGCGACATCGCGCTCCACCTTTCGAAGCGTCGGTGAGTCGGTGGCGAGTCCGAGGGCGTAGAAGTCGCCGCGGTCGTCCAGCAGCCGCATGTTACGCAGCTCCACCAACCGGGTGCTGCCGTCCTTGTGCCGAATGGGGAACGCCCCGGCCCAGCTCTGGCCGGACTCCATGACCTCGGCGAACTGCTTGATCACCAGATCCCAGTGCTGTTCGTGCACGAGTAGCGGCGCTGCGTACTGCCCGAGCGCCTCTTGGGCGGTGTAGCCGTACAGGTCCTCGGCCTGCGGGCTCCACAAGACGATCCGCCCCTCGGCGTCCAGCAGCACGGCGGCGACACTGAGGAGGTCCATCAGCCCGCTCGGCTGCGATGATCTTTCCTCCGGCTTACCGGTGTCATCCGGATTACCTTCGGCTACGCTCACCCGGGCACTCCTTCCACCTGCGGGACCGCGTGGGCCGTCTTCCGCCGCGGTCCTTGGCCTGTCCACTAATCTGCGGCCTGCCCTCTTGTCCAGTGAGTGCTTCGGCTTCCATGGTCCCCCTGGATCGCCGTACCGGACACCCGTCCGTACGGGGTTCGTCGGACGAAGGCCGTCCCATGCTGTACCTGCGTTGATCATTCGGCGTGACCAACAGCTGGGGTCAGCGGCGCATCCGGCACGTCGCGGTCTGCCTCTGGGAGTCCGAGGTATGCGCGGACGGCGGCGTTGTCCCCGGCTGCGTCGGCGAGGCGGGCAGCGGCGTCGAAGGCGAAGCAGTTCGACGCGGTGCATCCGCACCTCCTTGCTCGGACCGGGAGCCCGCCAAAGCCGTGGCCTGCGGCGTCAACCTCTTTGACATACAGCCTTGACATGCAGCGGGAGGAGGCCGAGCCGAGAAGCGCATGGCCGTCCGCGTCGAGTGACGGTCCCGGACCGCCCTCCACTGGCCATGCTCCGAGCAGACGGCTAACCGGCAGCCGCCCTTTGCCTGCACTGAACGGCTGCGCGTCACCGGGGGTCATGTCGGCGCGCAGAGTGGTACCCGCACGAGTTCAGCACCACCGGTTGGGCCTGCGTCTCCGCCCGCGCAGACGGACCAGAGCCGGGTGGGTCAGGCGGCGGCGGTTCGCGCCGCGGTGACCGCCACCGTCGCGTAACGCATCATGAAGCTGCCGCCCATCGCGTCGATAGCGGCCCCGACGCCCTCCAGTACCTCCGCCAGCTTGTCGGGCGGCAGCTGGGTGAGGGTGGCATGGGTAGGCATCTGGTCCAGCCACGCGTCCCGGGTGTAGGACCACTCCCAGTCGAATCGCCACTGTTCCGGGTCGCGGAACCCGCCCACCTCTCGGATCCCGTCGGTGGCCTTGGCGAACAGCACCTGATACCCGTCCAGGGCTTGCTTCGTCATCACCTGGAGGTTGAACGGCGAGTCGGGCATCTCCCGCCGGTAGACCGCGGCGAAAGCTTCCGCCACGTCGGGCGGGAGCTGGAACACGTTCCAAAACGCTGCCAGCCGGCCGCCAGGCCCCAGCACCTGCGCGGCCTTGGACGCTCCCGCAACCGGGTCTATCCAGTGCCAGGCCTGGCCGGCGACGACCGCATCGAATTTCTGGCCGGCCGGGTCCCAGGCTTCAAACGTCGCTACGTCAACCTCGACCCCGAGCTGCCGCGCCAGGTCGGCCATCCGCGCGTCGGGCTCCACCCCAAGCACCCTGCAGCCGGCCGCCTGGAACTGTCGGGCGGCGATTCCGGTACCACAGCCGACGTCGAGAACGTCGGGGCCGGGGCTGCCGGCGATGATCCGGTCCACCATGCCTTCGGGATAGCGGGGCCGGGCCCGGTCGTAGCGTTCGGCATCCGAGCCGAACGATTCCGCTACCTGTCGGCGTTCATGAGGCTCGTGTTCGGAAAGAGGCGCTCGCTCCGGCGGTATAGTGGGCATGCGCCCACTATGAATGGGCATGCGCCCACTCGTCAAATCGAAACGGGCCCAGCGAGCGAAGGAGAGATGCACGGTGCCGACAGGGGTAGCCATCCGCGACGCGCGCGAGCAACTGTTCGACGCCGCCGAGCGTGTCCTGCTCCGGGACGGGCCGAGCGCGCTGACCAGCCGCGCGGTCACCGCGGAGGCAGGCTGCGCCAAGGGCGTCCTGCACCGGCACTTCGCCGATTTCGACGCCTTCCTCGCCGAGCTCGTGCTGGACCGCGTCGGCCGGATCGACAACCAGGCCGCCGCCCTGCGCAACTCCGCCGGGACGGGCACCGTCGTCGACAACCTCACCGGCGCTCTGACGGACCTGTTCGGGTCGGTCGCCGTGGCGATGGTCGGCCTCGTAACCTCCCGGGATGACCTGCGCGCCCGGCTCCGCCGGACCACGCCGACCGGCATCCCGGTACTGACGGAAGCTACGGCCATGATCGCCTCCTACCTCACCACCGAGCGCGAACTGGGCCGCATCGCGGCGGATGCCGACGTCGACACCCTCGCTCCCACGCTGATCGGGGCCGGACACATGCTTTTCGCCGACCGGAAAGGCGCCCCGCCGGAGGCTGGAGCCGTCCACAAGGTCGTGACCACGGTCATCGCCGGCGTCGTGCAAGAACCACGGCCATGAACGGCCCAGCAGCAAGCCCGCACCCGGGCGCCAGCCGCGGCAGCGATCGCGCTCAGGCCAACAGAGAAGCCCTCGGGGCAGCTGCCGGTGGTGTTCGCCGAGTTTCACCGCACGCCGGCGCCCGGCGGCTACCTGCTGCTGGGGGTCTACGTCGGCAATGAGCACTTGCCTCCCACACAGGGGTATGGCCATCCGGTGTCGTACCAGTCCTACCTCCTGCCACTGAACCGCATCGCCGAACTACTGGGCCATGCCGGACATGTTGTCACCGCACGATGGGAGCAGGAGCCAAGCGAGCGGGTGGGGAGGCAACACGGCTGCCTCCTGGCCCGCAAACCCGAACAGCCGTAACGCAGAGGCCAGCCGCCCCCCTGCATCGGGGACCACAACGGACCGGTGGCGGCGAGAGCGCGCGGCCCCACCGTCGCGACGGCCCAGGAGGCGCACGAGTTCATCGCGCGCCCTCACTGGCTCAGCACCGTGCCGTAGGCCCCCGATACCGACAGGGTCAGCACTTCTTGGCGCGATGAAACGCGCCCTACTTACATGCGGTGGACTTGCTCTGCCTGCGGCCCCTTGGGTCCTTGGGTGACGTCGTATTCGACCTTGTCACCCTCCTGCAGCTCTTTGAAGCCGGTGGACTGGATGGCGGAGAAGTGGACGAACACGTCCGGGCCGCCGTCGTCCTGTTGGATGAAGCCGAAGCCCTTGTCGGCGTTGAACCACTTCACGGTGCCTGTTGCCATCAGTCCACATCCTTTGTCCCATGCCACGGCACGGCCTTGGCCGCGCCCCGTAGCCCATCGCGGCTACGGCTCCTGAACCTTGCCATCGCAAGCCGGCTTCCGTCGATGAACGCACCGCCCAAGTCGCCCGGACAGCAGGTTCTCCGACGGCATTCGGAGAGCAGCCGGAGCCGGCATCGCCATTCTCGTGTTCCGGGTGTGAGTAGTTGCGGTACAGGATGTAGCGCCGAGATTGATCACGGTCGTGCGCTGGGGATCTCGGCGTCCGGGCGGGGCCGGGGGACGTCGGCATTCTGGAGTGCGGCGAAGTCCTCGCGGGCCGCTTCGATGGCTTCGGGGTACGCGTGGGCCTTCTCGTGTTCGGCGAAGCCCTCGAATTGCTCTGGGGTTCCGCTGCGGTGAACACCTGGAACGCCCGCCGGGCGTCGGTGCTGTCCTGGCTCGGGTGGTGCCGCGAACGCGGTCACGAGGCCCGGTCGTCCGGGCCTGGGCGAGGCGGCTGACGGTGCCGGACTCCGAGCACCCGGCCCGCTCGCGCATGGCCATCGACCGGCTGGTCTCCCGCCGGAAGGTACACCTGCGGGGGGAAGACGCTGTGGCGGATGCTCTACGAGACCGCGGGTCGCTCCGACGAGATCTTGGGCGTGCTGATCCGTCGATGCGCGTCCCGTCCGATCGCCGAATGCCCTCGCGCCCACATCGCCGACACCAGCTCCGAGTCGACCGCGCGCGGCAGCAACGGGCGCTCCTTGACTCGCCGCCTGGAGAGCGCCGTTAGGGCCGCGCACCGCCTTGGGGACGCGCTTGCCGCCTTGGGCCCCCAGCGCGTTCGACTCGCCGAGCAGCGACAGGAATGGGCGCACGGTGTTGTAGCGAGGGCCAGCTTCTCGCGCATCGCCGCCTCGGCCGATCAGTCGTCCTCCGGAACCAGGGCCTCCACCCTCGCCACCGCGCCGGACACCGCCGCGCGTGGCACGGCCTCCTCCACCGCCGCCCATAGCGCGGCCATGTGGAGGTCCGCGTCGTGCTCGCAGGCCCGGTCCAGCTCCTCTACCAGGATCTTCGACGCCCGCGCCAGCGTGCGCGCTGCCTTCTCCACCTGCGGCAGCACCGCCAGGTGCTCTCTGTCCGACGGCCGCTGGGCCGGGTTGATCAGCCGGGTGGCCATCAGCAGCGCGACAGGTCCAGCGAATCGTCGACGGCGCCCGGTGCCGAATGCATTGGCGCGGAGGAGACCGGGCTGCTGGCGGCGCAGAAAATGACCGAGCCGGGGGTGGTCGCACTGCCGATCTGTGGCAGCGACAGCAGGCCAAGGCATGCTGACCCGAAGGTCGCGACCTGCTTCAGGCCCTCTCCGCAGACTGACCCGACCAGAACTTGCTACAGACACAAATGACCGGCCGGCGGCCCGGTTCAGTACGCGAGGGTTCTCGCGAACCGAACCAGTGCCTCTCGCGCGCCTGGAGGGTCGCGGGGGCGGCCACCGGCCGGTGCATGCGACGGGCCGTTACAGCATGGGGTCGATGTCCCGGCCGCCGATGCCGCTTTCCTGCTGGCTCTCCTCCTTGAGCCGACGAGCCTTGTCCTTCAGCCGCTGACGCTCCTCCGGGTCCGTGGCACGCTCCGCGGCCTGCTCCATCTCTTGGGCCTTCTGACGCATCTGCTTGGAACGACCGCCAGACTCGCCTGCAACGCTCATGATCACTCCTTGGTGTGACGGGGAGAGCGGGCCGCACCAGCGAACCATCGCCCCCGCGCCCGTGCATCTCGAACGGTCACCCACGGCTATCTACACAGCTCGAATGCCGTGTCGGCCCTCCAGATCTGCGCGACGAGACACTGGCAATGCAGAGCTTGATTCCGGTCGACGAATGGGTCGCGTCCGGTCCGGGTGTGTGGAGGATCCTCGGACGCGCACCACGTCCAGATCGTGACCGGTATCGGGGCATTCCCGTCTGGGCCCCGGTCGACGGCGGACTCGCGGTCGGCGCCGCGTCGTTGCCGGTGTGATCCTCATGCGGAGGCGGCGGCGATCTCCACCTCGTAACGTAAGGGTGCTGATGCCGATCATGGCCGGGGCCCGGTCAGGTACTCGGCGACGCGTTCCCCCCAAGTCCGGATGTCGGCGCGAGTTCGGGACACATGCAGGTCGGCATGCGGAAGCAAGTGGGCCAACGTTTCCGCGGTCGACAGGGGATGGCCCAGGTCATCGACCCAGGCGAGGATCAAGCCCGGCTGGCGCAGCGCCGCGATTGCCGTGGGGGAGGGCAGGTCGGACAGCGCCAGGCCGCGCAGGACGGACGGCAGTACCCGCTCGGCGGGCGTCGGTGGGAACTCGGGAACGTCGGCTAGGGCTGCGGGGCGAGGCTGGTTCCCCTTGGCGGCGAGCCATTCGTCCACTCCCTCTCGTTCGATGGTGTCAGCGGATTCCCGGTTGACCTGGGCATGGGCCTCCCGCGTCGTCCAAGCCGTGGGTGGGATGAGCAGGACCAGTCGGGAGAACCGGTCGGGAGCCTGGACAGCGGCGTGCAGCACGCTGCCGCATCCCATGGAAGCGCCCATGGCGTCGACGGGCTCGGCGGCGCTCAGGTGATCGAGCAGGGCCAGCAGATCGTCCGCAAGGGAGGGATAGGTGTAGTCGGTGTCCACGGGGTCGCCGGTGGATCGCCCGTGCCCCCGGGCGTCATAGCGGACCAGGCGTTGCCCCGCGGCCAGGACCGGCGCCCAGTCGAACAGGCCCATCCGGTCCTCGACGGCCTGACTGACGAACCCGCCGTGCGCATACACCGCGAGGGGGCCCTCACCGGCGTCGTCGTAGACCAGCTCGGCCCGTCGATGACGGAAGCGGCCTTCCTTGACTGTGTGCCTTCCCACTGCCCTCATAGCCGCGCGCCTTGTCTCGACACCTCTGCGTAAATTTTACGACTGCGAGATCAGAGCGGTCCGGCCGGAAACGCGCGCGGCGAGGCCGGCGGTGGCCAGTCCGCAACGCTGCTCCGGCGGCAGGGAGTGCGGCTGCTCGACCCCGCCGATCCCGCAGCGGCGGCAGAGCTACAGTCAACGGCGAAGATGAACGCGTCCTAGAGGCGCAGCGCACGGGCCCACGTCTACCGAGGGTGCAACTGCGCACAACGCCCCTGTCGGGCGAGAGAATTGTGCGACCACCATGAGCGTTACCGCTGCCGGCACCCTGCCGTTCACCGTGACAACCGCGAGCACAGTCCGCATCCGTTCCACAGTGGATTCAGACGACGATCAGCGACGGAACATGGATCGAACTCCGGCGTCAACCAGCTCTGGAGACTCGACAGCAGCACTTGCAAGAGCCAATCACCGGTCGGAGAAAGGCACTTGCGTGATCGGAACCTTTCCATCCGGGACCATTGTCTGACATCTTGCGTCCACCACTTCCCACAATCGGCCCGGTCGGCACCACCAGCGCCGCCGGGCTCTCGGAGGATGCATTGCTTACCCTCATATCAGGCCGTCTGAGACGCTCGGTGGTGGCCGCCGCTGCCCTCGGCGCGGCCGCCGCGTTGGTAACTCCCGTCGGGGCTGCCCAGGCAGCGACGACCACGTCGGGGACTTCTGGGGCCTCCGCGCAGCCCATGGCCTCGTGGGCCGCCGGTACCCGGGCCTACCTGGTCATCACCGCACCGGGCGACACGTCGGCCGTACAGACCGCTGTCACGGACAACGGTGGCACGGTGTTCGCACACTACGACGCAATCGGAGTGATCGTGGCGCATTCGGCGTCCACGACCTTCGCGGGCATCATGCGCGGCGTCAGCGGGGTCCAGCAGGTCGGCGCCACCCGGACCTCGGATGTTCCGGCCGACGCCTACAACCCCGCAATTCCCGCTGCTCCCACGCAGGCCACGACCACCCTCACCGAGTCCAACCGCTGGGACATGACCCAGATCAATGCCGACAAGGCATGGGCTGTGACCACCGGTTCCTCCGCGGTCAAGGTCGGTGTCCTCGACACCGGTGTCGACGACCTGCACCAGGACATCGCGCCCAACTTCGACGCGGCGGACTCCGTCTCCTGCGCCTATGGCAAGGCGGACACGAGGACCGGCGCATGGCGCCCTGTCGGCGACCACGGCACGCATGTGGCGGGTACGATCGCGGCGGCCAAGAACGGCAAGGGCGTCATCGGTGTGGCCCCGGGCGTCAAGATCTCCTCCGTCCGGATCGCCGAGCCGAACACCAGCATGTTCTTCGCCGAGAACACCGTCTGCGGCTTCATGTGGGCCGGCGACCACAGCTTCAAGGTCACCAACAACAGCTATTACACAGACCCGTGGATGTTCAACTGCCCGGACAACGTGGACCAGGCAGCGATCATCGAGGGCGTCAGGCGCGCCCAGGAGTACGCGGAGGGCAAGGGCTCGCTGCAGGTCGCGGCCGCGGGCAACTCCAACTACGACCTGGCGAACAAGCGGACCGACACATCGAGCCCGAACGACTCGACCCCCGTCACCCGCACCATCACCAACGCCTGCATCGACATCCCCACCGAGCTGCCGGGCGTGGTCACCGTCGCAGCCATGGGCAATGGCAACGTCAAGGCCTCGTACTCCAACCTCGGCCGGAACATCATCGACATCGCGGCCCCGGGCGGCGACGGCGCGTCCGGGGTCTATTCGACGCTGCCGGGCGGCAAGTACGGCACCATGAACGGCACGTCGATGGCTTCCCCGCATGTCGCCGGTGTGGCCGCACTGCTGGCGAGCAGCAACCCCGGCTCCACGCCTGCGGACCTCCGGGCCAAGCTGGCCGCCCAGGCCACCGACACAGCCTGCCCCTCCGACAGCCGCTGCACGGGCACGACCGCCAACAACAGTTTCTTCGGCGAGGGCCAGGTCGACGCGCTGAAGGCCGTCGGTGGCACGCCGCCGCCCGGCGCGTACTTCGAGAACACTGTGGACGTGGCCATCGCCGACAACTCCACGGTGGAGTCTCCGCTCACCGTGACCGGGGTCAGCGGCAACGCCCCGGCCACGCTCAAGGTCGGCGTGGACATCAAGCACACCTACCGCGGCGACCTCGTGCTCTCTCTCGTCGCCCCCGACGGCACGGTCTATGCGCTCGAGGACTTTCCGAACAATGACGGCACCGACAACGTCGCCAAGACGTACACCGTGAACGCCTCGTCGGAAGTGGCCGCGGGCACGTGGAAGCTGCGCGTCCGTGACGTCGCCTCCCAGGACACCGGCAAGATCGACGCTTGGAACCTGACCTTCTAGTGCGTCATCGGGTCCCGGAGGGAGCTGTGCGCAGCTCTCACCGGGACCTGAGCTCAGTGCAGAGCCAATGAGTCGTCCGACCTGCTCCGCCGCAGGTGCGAGCGCGGGCATCACGCCGCCTGCGGGCCTCGGAAGCAAACCCCAGCAGGGCCTGTATCACCGCCAGGGTGACCAGTTCAGAGTTGCTCAACCAGACGGAGCACCCGAAGGTGGCCTCCGTCCCCTGATGTAGCCGCTTCAGGGCAACCTCGCGCCCCGCCACTTCGGGGGACGATGACTGCGGTGCGTTGGCGTCACCAGATTCCTCTGAGGGTGCCCCGGGCTTCAGGTCGGGGAGAAATCGGACTCGTGCGAAGCAGGGCAGGGAAAGCGGGATCGCCGCCAGGGCGATCCGGCGTCCGCCTCGAGAGGGGGTGAGGCAGCCCGCAGTGATCAGGAGCTCTCAACTGTCAGTCCTTCCGGGTAGGTTCAGATTCATGACGACGGAAGCGATTACGGATGGGGCCGGGCACGCCCGGTACACCTTTCGTGTGCGCCTGTCGTCCGGTGCGCGGTCCGCGCTCGAAGCGGAGTGGGACCGGTGCCGGTGGGTGTGGAACGAATGCGTCGCCAAGTCCAGGGCTGTGCACGCCCTCAGCAGGGCGACGGGCGAGAAGCTGACGTGTGGTCCGGCCCAGCTCGACAAGATGCTGACCCGGGCCCGTGCGGTGACGCCGTGGCTGGCCGAAGGGGCTTCGGTTCCTCAGCAGCAGCTCATACGCGACTTCGCGAAGTCGCGGGCCAAAGCGCTCAAGGACATCAAGGCCCGGGTTCCCATGCGGCAGCGGACCGGGATGCCCAAGTGGAAGAAGAAGCGTGGCGCCGACCCGAGCCTGAACTACACCCAGCGCGGATTCCGGCTCAAAGACGGCCGCCTGCACCTCGCCGGCCCAATCGTGCTGAGCGTGGTGTGGTCGCGCGAGCTGCCCAAGCGGCCCAGCTCGGTACGCGTGTACCGGGATGCGGTCGGGCACTGGTGGGCATCCTTCGTCGTCGCCACGACGACCGGGCACCTGCCCCGAACCGGCCGTGTGATCGGGATCGACTGGGGTGTGAAGGAGACCGCGACCACCACATCCGAGGACCACGACCTTCCCCATGCCCAGCATGGGAAGAAGGCTCAGGCGAAGCTGACCCGCTATGACCGGATGATGGCCCGCAGGAAGCCGAAGAAGGGACAGCCCGGCTCGAAGGGCTACCGCGAGGCGAAGAGACTGCGGGCCAAGGTGTACAGGAAGGTCGCCCGGCAGCGCGAAGACACCGGCCGCAAGTGGGCCAAGAAGGTCGTTCGCGACCATGACGCTCTGGCTGTCGAGGACTTTCGTCCGAAGTTCCTCGCGAAGTCGACCATGGCCCGCAGGGCAGCCGACGCGGCGATCGGCGCGACCAAGGCCGCCTTGGTCGAGATGGCCCGCAAGCACGGTCGCACCGTGCACCTTGTCCACCCCGCGCACACCACCATGGACTGCGCGCAGTGCGGAGCGAGAACCAAGCACGCACTCCCCCTCTCCGAAAGGACGTATGCCTGCACCGCGTGCGGAGCCGTATCCCCCAGGGATAAGAACTCCGCCCGCGTGATGCTGGTCCGGGCTGGTCTCTGTCCCGGCTAGCGCTGATCGTGTAAGACCTGCGCGCCCGCCGGGCCACAGGCAACGTGAGCTAGGAATCCCCTCCCTCCAGGGAGGAGAGGTTTCAATTCGATAGACCACACACTCCATGCCCAAACACCTCTACGCAGCGCCCTGGTTCACGCCTGGCTGTGTTGGGTCGAACTCCGTGACATCAGTACGGGCGGTGTCGCCACTGATCGCCCGCCGGGGCACCGAACACGGCTCCGGACTGGGCACCCAACGCTGGGTCGTCGAGCGCGCGTTCACCCACCTGCACTGGTTCCGCCGCCTGCGGATCCGCTGGGAGATACGCGACGACATCCACGAAGCCTTCCTCACCCTCGGATGCGCACTGATCTGCTGGCGACGTCTGAACTCAGTTGTCGCCCGCTAGTTCTTCTGCAGGGTGCGGGTGACACCCGCGATGACGGCGGTCGTCAGCACCCAGCCGAAGGCGATCAGCAGGTAGGCCAGCCACTGGAGGCCGTAGTTCGACCAGTACCAGGCCGTGCGCTGGCCCAGACCACCGATGGGGATCAAGAGGTCGAGCGTGTAGACGAGGGGCTGGAACGGGGCGCCTTCGCCCGTTTTCACCGGGGTGGGAGAGTGCGCGCCGAAGACCAGGGCGCCCAGCAGGGTCAGTATCAGGAGCCAGACGCCTGCCAGCCATGGCCGATAGCCATAGCCAACGGTCGCGTCGAGCAGGTGCCCCCAGGCGCGCGCGGGCCGGGACAAGGCGCGGCGCCGGTGACGCTGTTTCGCCAGGAGCACCCGGCGGGCATCGTCGTCGTGGCCGGCCTTCCGGTACCAGCTCGCCAACTGCTCATACGGCTGCGGGCTGTAGCCCGGGCTGCGCCGTATCCACGCCACACGGCGGGCCACAGAGGCCCGCTGCCCCACTGCCTCCCGTCGCTCGCCCGCCTCTGCCACCTTGATGGAGCCGTAGACGAAGCCGTCCAGCTCGACCACGTCCGGCCAGCTGTGCTCGCTGTCGTGGAGGTAGGACACCTGCGCACCCCGCAGGTCCACGGTGCCGGACGGTGGCCGGGCGAGGGTGAAGTCGAAGTCGACGGCCTGTATCAGCAGGGCGACCAAAGATGGGCCGCGGCCGTCGGGCGGCCCGTTCAGGACGGCTCCTTCAAAGGTCAGGTTGTCCGAGATCCGGGCACCCCGCAGCCGTACGGTCCCGTTCGCGGTGAACCCGTCGGAGAAGTCGAGCATCGAGGCCACGGCGTTGTCCAGGGCGAGCGCCACCCCACGCTGGCCGGGGCGTTCCAGTAGTGCGCCCCGCATGTGCAGTCCGCCGGGCAGCTGTGCCCCCATGAGACGGACTTCACCGTGCGCCACGAATCCGTCCACGCAGTAGACACCGCCCTCCGCGACCAGTCCGCCAGCGGACACCGCCCATTCCTCGGGTGCGGTGATCTCGGCGCCGCTGAGATTCACGGCGCCGCTCACATGGGCGTTGATGAGTGACAAGGCGGTGGCCCTGCGGTGGAAGGGCGAGGCAGCGCCGCATTCCAGGCGAGAGCGCCGCAGGTCGAGGCGCCCCTCGATACGGATCAAGCCGGCTTCCACGCCCGGCACTCGGCTGCCCACGATCGCAATCGACTGGGTCGACGCTCCGGAGAGGTCCACGCCCTCCTCGAACCAGCAGTCCTCGAGCCAGAGGGCGTGAGCGATCTGCGCGCCGGCCAGGTTGAGGTGCCCGGATATCCGCGCCCCGGCGAGCCTCAGGAACGCGACGGCGCCCGGCTGCGCGGTGCTCGCGCCCAGCAGGAGCGCCATGATCACGGCGGCCCGAACCGTCCGTCCGGGGCCCCACTGCCCACCCTCGGCGACACGGTCGTCCTCGGGCACACCCGTGCGCAGGTCCACGCAGTGTCCCTCGGGGAACGCGTCCCACAGCTCACGCTCCGGTGAAGTCAACTCGTCGTATGAGAGCACCCATGCAGAGTAGTGATCTTCCTTCGCGCTCGCCTTACCCCACCGCGCGCGGATCGGAGGGCGGCCCATTCTGCTAGGAGTTCTTGGAGGCACGCCGCACTTCGCCGGCTCACTTTCCACCAGGCACCGGCTACGACGCACCACAACAGCAGCCCGGACACCACCGCAGTCAGCCACGGGACTTGCTCCACCCACCGCTCCACGGCTGCCAGCACTACCCAGCCGTTCAGCAGAATGATCACCACTCGTACGCGCCAATGCCTGAACATGTCGCCCCACCAACCAGCTGCGGTAGCGATCACCCAGGCCGGCCTTGAGGGTCGCAGCCGCCGCAGTCGGGCCCCTGTTCCGCCATCCCTTTCCAGCGCAAACGCCCGCTGTATCGCCATCGGGCTCCCTGCAATCTGGGTGACCGCTGACGAAGGGGCTACGGCGGGGACTGCAAGTTCCGCCGCCTTCTGGAGGAACCCTGCCTTGGCTACGTGGCGGCAGTGCTCACATGCGGTATACGCGGACGTGCCGGTCAGGGCGAGCCCAGGGTTTGCCCCGAATAAAGGCGGGGAGCTGTAAGGAGAGAGGGGGGCCGCTCCTCTACCGGAGGACATCATGATCATCCTCGGAGTCATTCTGCTCATCATCGGCCTCTTGGCCGGCATCGGTATTCTCTGGACCATCGGGATCATCCTGGTCGCGATCGGGGTTGTTCTGTGGATTCTTGGAGCGGTAGGACACGCGGTCGGCGGCCGACGGCACTACTGGTAGCGCTGCGGCACCTCCATCAGGGCGTTCGACCGAGTGTGTCGACGATGCCTCCCCGCGGTGGCGTCAGGTTGTCAGCCCGGCTGAGTGCTGCTGCCGTTCACGGTTTCCCTGCCTCACCTCCAGTGGACCGGCTCCCGTAAACCCTTGCTGGTCATGGTCATCCCCGCTGACGTGGCCGACCGCGAAGTCCTTATCCGCCTCGGCCTGAGGTCATCCTGAACTCGCCCTCGTTTGGGCCGATTCCGCCTCGCGGGCGGGCTGGTCGATCCCGGTCCGGCGCGGGCTGCGGCAGGCGCCCTCGGCCGCTCGGTAGCCGCAGCGTCCGCGGGCCCCGCACCGCTGCGCATGCGGCCCGCCCGGCGGGGCAGGCGGCATGCGTGCCTCGAATTACGGAGTCCTTCATGATGATTATCGGCATTGTTGCCGTCTGTATCGTTCTCGCTGTTCTGGCCTTCTTCGTCCCCCGCCTGTCCCGCCACCCCGAACGCGGAACCCAGCGCACCCTGGGAGCCGGATCACGCGCCGGGTGCAAAGCCCCCGGTGTCCTGGGCCGGATCTTCAGCAAGCCCTTCCGCAGCAGCTCCAAGGCCGTAGGCCGCAGCGGCTCCGCAGGCCGGCGCGCCCGCGCCCGCATGCCGTTCTAGGACAGGAGACCCAGCAGCGCCGTCCAGCCACCCAGTGCTCACTACCGGCGTTACTCAGGCTTCCCGGCGTGGGATGCGACTCCGCCCCCAGGCATCGGACGGCCTACCGAACGCGGGGCGACCCGCGCCGCTGCCTTGGGCACGTGACCGTGCAGGGGCCAGGCCCGCTTCGAGGCGGCTGTTCATGTCCAGCCCGAGCCTGGCGAGCGGGTTCAGGGGCGTCCCGAACGGCGGGAGTGCCAGGAGCCGACGGTCTGGGGAGGCAGCAGCGAGGACGGCCGGGCGTCGTGTGCTCACGGCATGGCACGCCGAGCGTGTCTGCGGTGACGGCGCTTCAGTGTGGGGTCGCGGACGAGATCGGCGAAGGCGGCCGTGGCGCGTTCGGTGTCGTGATCGGCCAGCACGCGGACGGTCGCCAGACGCCAAGCGCTGTCCACCGTGGTGTCCTGCGCGAGGGCGACAAGCAGGTCCGTGCCGCGGTTTTCCCCGGCGTCGGCCAGAATGACCCCAGACTGCAGGCGGATCCTGACATTCAGACTGGCGTCCTGGGCGAGGTGACGGAGTATGGCCGGGCCACGATCGTCTCCGATGCTGGTCAGCTTCTCGGCCGACCTCAGACGGACGTCGGCTGGGGTGCTCGCGTCGTGGGCGAGGCTGTCGAGCGTGTCAGCGCTGCGTTCGTGACCGATGGCGGCCAGCATCGAGATGGCAAAGGAGCGGTGCCCCTTGGTGAGCTTTGTGTCGCGGGCCAGGTTGTGGAGCAGGCCCACGCCGCGCTCGTCGCCGTACTGGATCAGGGCCGCAGCGGCCTCGATGCGCCATTCGTCGTAGACCCAGGTGTCGGTGGCGAGGTCGTGGAGCAGGGCCACACCGCGCTCGTCGCCCATCTCGGCAAGGACCACAGCGGCTTTGACACGCCATTTGCCGTTCGCGAGGTAGCGGACCTGGGCAACCTCGGCGAGCGTGTCGGCAGCTCCTTCGACACCGAGCCACCCCAGTGCCTCGGCCGCCTCCACCCGGTAGTTCCTCGTTGCCTTGGAGAGGTACACATTCGCCAGGGCGGGATCGACTTGAGGGTCCAGCCGATCTGGATGCGCCCTGAGATCGGCGCGCCGCCGGTCATCATCGGTGATGCGGGCGAGGGAGACGAGGGCTTTCGTTGCAGCGTGGGTGACGGGGGAGGGAAGGTCTGTTCCCAGGCGCTTCTGCTCGGCCAGAAGGCGGCAACCGATCATGTTCGTCTGGCGGGCGAGTCGCAGCAGCGCCCTCTCGACCTTTGGTGCATCCGGGTTCCTCTTCTTATCAAGGAGCATCTCGAGGAGAAAGCCGGTGTACGAGGCTTCCTCCGTGCCCGGCGGCTGCCAGAAGCGGGGGCCCCATCGGTTCCAGGGCCAGTGCCGGGACCACTGGTTCCCGAAAAGGCGGGCGGCCTCCTGGTCGCGGCCCTCCTGTGTGCTGGTGGCGTGGTGCGCCGCACAGTATTCGAGAAACGTCTGCTGAAGGAAGACGAGCTCGCCTGCCTGTTCGGTCAACAAGCCGCTACGCAGCACGGTCTCCTTGAGAATGGTCCGCGCCATGCCCAGGGGAGGGGGCGGTGCCTCGGTCCAGGATTCCAAGAGGAACTGGAACGGCTTTTCGCTCCCGGCCAGTCGTTGGGCAGCGAGATGCCCGGCGATATTCAGCGCGTGATCGCGGATGTACTGGGCAACGGTCTCGCCGCCCGGGTACTCCAACGCGCGTCGTTCTTGGAGTTGTCGAAGCTCCAGGATGAACTCGTCGTAGATCTTGCCTCGGCTGGAGGGCAGCGATCCGTCGGGGTTTTTGGCGTAGAGCTGACAGAGCAGTCCAGCCAACAACGGGACGCGGGCCAGCTCGGTCAGCTTCCGATCCAGTGCCTCGGTGACGAAACTCTTGGCCGCCTCTGCGGGATCTGGCACCTTCAGGACTTTGAACCAGTCGTGGGCTACTTGCGGTACGTCGTCGTAGCCGAAGGGCAGCAGGTCGTACCAGGGCACATGGGCGCCGAGCAGGCTCAGTTCGTGGGCCGGCAGCGGGCGGGTGGCCACGACAAACCGGTACAGGTCCCTGTCGCCTCTGTCGGCGAACGCGGCCAAGTCACGCAGGAGACCACGGCGGGTATCGGAGCCGGGGATCTCGTCGAGTCCATCGACCAGTACGAGCCAGGGCACGTCGGGCAGCGGTCGGGACCTGAAGAGCGTCTCGGGCAGTTTCAGCCGGAGTTCGTCGTTCACCGCCTCGGCCAGGGCGCTCGCCAGCTCTCCGCGGGTCAGAGCTGTCGCCGGCACCAGCACCGGGACCGGCGTCCCGTGGGCGTCGCCCAGCGAGCTCTCGACTCCGGCGTGCAGCCAGGTGCGCAGCAGGCTGGACTTGCCGCCACCCGGGCCGGCCAGTACGACGCAGGTTCGCGCGTCGGCCAGAACCTTGTCCGTGGGCAGCGATACCGGCTGGGATACCGGTGGTGGGCGGTCGCCCGGCTCTTCCTCCAGACAGCGGACCTGCTCACGCAGGTAGACCTTTGCGAGCGGCGGCGCCGTGTCGTTGAGCACGCCGGCATACGGCTGGTCCCCGGCCGCCCGTGCAGCGGCCGTCAGGTACGTGTCCAGCGGCTCGTGTGCAATACGTGGGTCCACCCCATGCGCCGTGAGCGTGTCGGGGAAGCCGGGCAGGTCCAGCATCCCGCTGAAGGGGACCGCGCTCAGGACGCTGCTATTCACGGTGATGTTGCGGTCGAGGACCAGCACTCCGATGAGGAGATCATCGGTGGTGAACAACGGTCCGCCCGATATGCCTGCCCAGCCTGATCCGTGGTCCCCGTGGCGAGGCCGCTTGTTGTCGTGAACGGTCAGCAGCCCGGACCTGAGCCCCTGCAAGGGGTCGACGTGGCCGCGCACAGCCATGGTGTCGCGGCTCCCGTCCGCGCGCTTGGCGGCATCGGGGAACCCGAGCCCCCAACAGGAGACGCAATCCCGCCCCCTGACTTCACCGAACCGCACCCGGTCCGGCGGGGGTTCGGCCCGTGCCCCCGCAGCGTCGATCAGCAGCAGGGCCACATCCCGCTCAGGCGCGGCCTTGATGTTCACCGGCCCGCCAGGCCAGCACTGCGACGCGGGGAGCCGCTCAGCGGACCGCCGGCCGTCCAGCGGTTGTACGTGGATGGGCGCGCCTCCCGCGACGACGTGGTAGGCGGTCAGCACAAGGCGATCGGTCAGCAGATATCCGCTGCCCACTCGCTTGTTGGCGACCCGCACTTCGACGACCCGATGGTCGTTCATCGGTTTCAGCAGGAGCCGTGGAGGGGCAGGTCCTCGCCGCTGTCGTCGATCGGCTGGAGTATGAGCTTGAGCCGGTGAACGGTTCCGGCACTGAGCGCCCCGCCGGCTTCGGCGGACCATGGCAGCACCAAAATCCTGGTTTTGGCGTTGCCCTCCTTGCGGACCTCGACGGAGAACTCCAACTCCACAGGCCCCGTACGGAACTTCAGCTTGCCCTCGCCCTGGCCCTCGTGGACAGCCTGTTGCAACTGCCCCCGGACCGCACTGATTGTCTCGCCCAGCTCAGCCCACAATGGCGCCTCAGACATATACCCCCCTAGCCTTGCAGTGCGACGGGAGTCACCGTAGGGCTACCGCATCCCGCGGGTCCCCGAAATCAGTGAAGTGCCCGCGGATTCGTGAAGCACGGGGGTCATGCCCAAACGTGGAACCCGCTGCCGATGCTGGTCGCGTGGGGTGGGTGAGTGGTCTCCGGGGGGCTGTTTCCGGCTTTCAAGCGTCTTCTGTACGCGAGACGCGCAGGGAGCCATCAAGAAGGTGACTGATGCCCCATTCGGTGTGGCACAGGATGATCCAGGCACCCTGAAAAACAGAGCTGCTGTCCACGGTGACGCCCGTCGTGCCTGTCGTCGGCCGGCGACGAGAAGCAGTACTTCGGTACGAAGCCGGATGGCTCCGCCGTTCCCCTCCTGGGGAGCCGCTTTCGGACCCAACGCCCTCTGATGCGCCTTCCGTTGCATCATCCAAGTTTGTCCGAGGCGGGGGTCAGCCTGCTGGGCCGACGGTACGTGGTCGCCTCTCCGCAGTGAGGTCGGCCGCGACGTCGCCCGCGCCTTTCCTGGCTCTCGGTGAGAGTGTCCTGTCTGACCGAACGCAGTGACGCGTTGTTCGAGATCACCGATGCAGCGCTGTGCCGGGATCTGGTCCCGTTTCCGCGGGAGTGGGGGCCGCCCGGCGGCGGATGGACGGATCACGACGCTCAGCTCACCACGACCCGCCACGGGGTCGGTTTCCGGACGCGGCCTGGGCCTGGGTGTCGTGCTCGTGACGCTGCGGGCGCGGCTGCGGGCGCGGTGACCGCACTGGTGGTCCGGGGCGGGCCGCCGGGCAGCTGGCGGCGGTCACCTTGTCGGGATTGAGCACGTCCTCGCCGTACAGGTCCTGCACCCAGTTGGTCTGGTAGATGGTGTCGAGGTAGCGCTCGCCGAGGTCCGGAGCGATGGCCACGGCGGTGAGATCGCGCGCGTCGTGCCGGGCCAGCCAGACCACGGCGCCGCTGACCACCGTGCCGGTGGATCCGCCGAACAGGAAGCCCGCTCTGGCCAGGCGACGGCAGGCGCGGATGGTGTCCGCCTCCTCGACGCGAATCACCTCGTCCACATAGGACTCGTCGAGCAGCGGCGGACGGATGCTCATGCCCAGGCCG
>NZ_JBEZKA010000047.1:0-34929 GCF_040651435.1 Streptomyces sp. NPDC048479 | reverse complement strand
CGGCGAGCACCTTGGCGTGCGCGGCCAGCAGCACCGAACTGAGCGGCACCCCCAGCTCCTCCACCAGCCGGCACAACGCTCCCACGACGTCGTCCGGGATCGCCGCCTCGTACTCCACGGTTACCGGGACCGGAGCGCAGTTCCAGCGCGGCACAGCGGTGAACCCGCCGGCGGCGAGCACACCGCGCCAGAACTCCACGTTGGCATTCACGGGCGTTCCCATGGTGGTCTACTTCCACTCCTCGCCGCTGTTCCGGCGGATTTGCCGGGCCGGATTGCCGCCCCACCGCGCGTGCTCCGGGACGACCTCGCCCTTCATGAGGAAGGAGTCGGGGGCGAGCACAGCGCCGTTGCCGATCGTCACGCCGTAGTGGACGAAAGCACCGACCCCGAGGGTGCAGCCGGAGCCGATCGTGCTGCGGTCGGACTTGAAGGTGCCGTCCTCCTGCGAGTGGCACTGGATGACGCTCCCCGCGTTGAGCGTGCAGCCGTCCCCGATGGCGACCATCGTCCGCTCCGTCAGATAGCAGCCGTCGTCGAAGACCCTGCGGCCGAGCCGGACACCCAGCAGCCGCCAGATCACGTTCTTGAAAGGGGTGCCGTTGAAGATCCGCAGGTATGTCTCCGACGGCACCTTCCAGAAGCGCTCACGCCGCCAGAAGCGGAGGTCGTAGATCGAGCAGAAAAGCGGACCCAAGGGGTGGAACGCCGTGACGGCACGTTCGACCAGCACGAAGTACACGGCAGTGAACGGAAGTACGAGGACGTAGGCCAGTGCGATCGCCGACGCACCAAACGAGGCGTAGAGGTCCGCGGCGCCCGAGAGGAGCAGGGTGACACCGAACAAGTGGATCCATCCCACCAGCAGGAACAGCCCCATGGTGGCGGCATTGTGCCTGTTCTTGGATGTGAGGCGGCTGCGCAGCTTCTCGCCGCTCTTCAACCCGTCGAACGTGCTGTCCCGCTGCACCGATCGCGGAATCTCGAAGCTGGGCGAGCCGAGAAGCCCGACACCCTCCCGGATCTCCCCGTCGACGGGGACCATGACCTTCGTGGCGAGGAGGCAGTTGTCGCCCGTCCTGCCTCGCGAGGGGTAGGCGATCCTGTTGCCGAGGAAGTTGCGCGCTCCGATCGACGCCCGGGACACGCGAAAGGAGGTGCTCGAGTAGTCGGCGTTGATGATCGACAGGCCGTCGGCGACCATCGTTCCGCTCCCGACGGAACTCAGGTACGGGGTTTCGTGCCTCACCTCCGTACCGAAGTTCGACCCGGTCTGCTCGATCCTGGAGAGGTCGTACCCGAGGAAACGCAGATAGTGGACGATGCAGGAGCTGTCGCCGAACAGGCGCGTCAGGAACCTCCTGTTGGTCACGAACGCGATCGCCCGGTGCACCCCGTAGTGGAAGCCGTACAGGGGATAGACCCTGTCAGGTGTGATGGCCCGGCCGAGCAGGCGGGGGACAGTGGCCAGGACGAGAAGAAGTAGGGGCACGGCGCCGAAAAAGAGCACGGCGGAGGCCGCCAGGGTGTCGAGGAAGAACGTCCAGCTCGTGAGGACTGCAGACCCCGGTTCCAGGACTGCGCGGAGCTGCGGGGCCAGAGCGAGCAGCATGCCCGCGCCGCCGACCGCCAGCGGCACGTACAGGAGCAACACGGCCACAAGCTGCAGGACGCTGTGGGTCGCCCTTCTCATGGCACCGCAGCCGGCCGGGCCCACCACCTGGTACTCCACCTGGGTGGGCTGCGCCGGTGACCCGTGCCAGTGCTCGCCGTCAGGCACAGCCTGACCACTGTGCAGGGAGGAGGCATGGCCGAGCTGAGCCCCGTTGCCCAGCGAGGTCTCGATGTCGAGCACGGTGGCCTCGCTGACGACCACGTCCTTCCCGAGGTTGACCGGGCCCACCTGGATCACGCCGGCGCGAGCCCGGTAGCAGTTGAAGAACGAGTCTTTGCGGATGACTGTGCCGTCGCCGATGACGAGCAGATCGGTGCACACGGGGATATTCCGGGAGAAGATCGCGACGCCCCGCCCGATTCTCGCGCCTAGCGCCTTGAGATAGAGCGCGTAGAGCGGCGAACCAACGAACAGGACCAGCGGGTCCGACCGAACCAGCGTCTTGACGATCCAGAAGCGGACGTACCCCAGGCTCCAGATGCGGATCTGTCGGGGCTTCCACCGACCGATGAGGGTCCATTTCACCAGGATCGGAAGAGCGCACAGAACCAGAAGGCCTGCAGCGCCGAACACGATCGATCGCAGATAGACGTCGATCACGCCCGACCCGGCGGAGATCCACTCGTAGCCCCGAGCGGTGACGAGCGCGAGGACGTAGGAGTATCCGAGAAAAGTCAAGAGCTGGAGCGCGCCGCACAAAACGTACTGGGGCATCCCCGCCGGGGCCGCTGACACCGAGGCCGACGGCTCGACCGGGGAGGAGGGCGCCGAGTCCGCCAGCGCCGTCGCCAGGCTCCTGATCGTCGGATGCCGGTAGATATCCTTCATCGATACCGACGGCAGGTCCGCGCGCTTCCTCACCCGCGCGCAGAAATGCGCCATCACCAACGAGTCGGCGCCCAGTTCGTCGAAGAAGTGACTGTCGACCGACACCTGCCCGACACACACGACGTCAGCCAGCACCTCGGCGAGGATCCTCTCGGTATCTGCGGCCGGTTCGGCATACCCGCCCCGAAGGGGTGGGGACTCCTCCTGACCGGAGGTCAATGCCTCGACCGATTTTCCGACCATGTGAGCTCCCTGGAGAAGTTGCGGCCGCCACCGGCCACCACGGGCCCATGTTCCGGGCCCCGGCGCTGCACCCCGGGCAAAGGTCGGAGCGTGTGACCCGTACGGCGGGTAGCCTTCCGGGCGCGGACGGTGAGCCGGTCGGGAGGCTCACCAATCCGGTTCCGTGGATGCTCGACGCGAGCCACAGACGGATGTCTCACTTGTTATTCGGCACACGCGGCTACAGGGATTGCGCATTTCGGTATTTATCTCACATGTCGGCCCCTATCTCGAGGAATGGACAACCGCAAGCCCGGACGCGGCGACCGCTGGAGCATGCGCCACCTGGGAAGGGTGACCGGGAGGGCCGAGAAACAGGTGAGGATCGCCGAATCGGACGCCGCCACCGGAACCGCCAGGGCTGTTGGGGTGTGAACCAAGGCCATGGATGAGTACGGCCTGATCGATCACTACTAGGTGTGACACCCCGTGCCGGTTCGGTCCACCGGTCCTCCCCGCGCCGGACTTCGGCACACCGACCGACGGAGCCACCCATTCCTGCCGCTGGCCTGCCCGGAGGGAACACGTTCGGTCATCGTTGTCGCCAATCGTGGGGGACCCTGCGGCCGCCGGGTTTCCAGAGGGCGCCTCATGGGTCGAGAAGCTGCGCATCGTCGCGGGCTGGGAACCGATGCGCCGGCCGATGTCGACTGGCCTGCAACCGAGTCCGCCCTCGGCACGTCGCTGCCGAGCGACTTCAAGGAGATCGACTTTGTCCGGCAGACACGGGCGGCCGACCCGGACGACCGGCCGGTACTCGTACAGCATGACTTCGGTGATGGGGAGCGATTCGTCTGCGGTGTGGGCGAGTTCATCCTGCGCATGCTCACGGACGTGCAATTTGGATTTCCCACGAGCCACGTGGCTGACGAAGATGAGCGATTCCGACTCCTCCGGCGTGGGGGCCGAGACCCCGGCGTCAAAGTCGTCCGCGAAGCGGATGGTCAGGGTTTGAATACCGAGCCGGACGGCAGCCCTGCTGTCAACAGGGCCCCGTAGCCGTACCTCGCGTGCCACACGGCCCGCGTCCGCGTCAGCCGGACACTGCGCGCAGCGCGCCCGGCAGGCGGCCGGTGAGGCGGTCGAGTGCGGTGGATGTGGCGTCGTCGGCGGAGAGGTGGACCATGAGGCGCTGGTCGTCGTCGGCGGGCAGTTCGAGGGTTTCGTACGCCAGGCGCAGCTCGCCCGCCTCGGGGTGGATCAGCCGTGCTACGCCGCTGGACTTCGGAAGGCCGGGCAGGGTGTCCACGCGCTCGGCGAACGTCGCCCCGGCGGTGACGGTCAACTCGTCCGCGAGCGCCGCGACATGCCGATCCGCCCGGAACGGCCCTTGCTTGAGGGCGGCGACTTGTTCGTCGGCGATGCTGTCCCAGTCGGGGTAGGCGGTACGCGCCCGGTCGTCGGTGAAAACGAAGCGGGCGAGGTTCGGCGGCCTGCCGTCCAGCAGACCCATGGGTCCTGCCAGCCGCTCGTAACCTGCGGTGCAGGCGAGGATCTCGCTCAGCCGGTTGATTGACTTCCGCTCCTCTCCCTAAAGGGAGGGGATTCCTACCACGGTCGCTTGACCGTCTCGGTGGGTTCCTGTTTCTTCGCGCTGTGCCGGGACGAGTCCCGGTCTTACCCGCGCTCCGCAGGCTGACACCGCCAGTCCGGCGGCCTTGGCGACGTTGACCGCCGCGTTGATGTCCCGGTCGAGGACAGCCCCGCACTCCCCGCACGTCCAGATGCGGACGTTGAGGGGCTTGGGGCCGTCCTTGACGCCGCACTGCGAGCACACCTGAGAGGTCGGCTCGAAGCGGCCGACGGGGTGGAACTGTCGCCCGTACCGGGCGGCCTTGTACTCCAGCATCGGGGTGAACGCCGACCATCCGGCGTCGTGCACGGACTTCGCAAGGCGGGTGCGGGCGAGTCCCTTGACCGCCAGGTTTTCCACTGCAACCGCTTGGTTCTCGCGGATGATCTTCGTCGAGAGCTGGTGGTGGAACTCGCGTCGCGCGTCGGCGGTCCGTGCGTGGGCGCGGGCGACCCTGACCCGGGCCTTCCCCCGGTTGTTGCTGCCCTTGGCCTTGCGGGACAGATCCCGCTGCGCCTTCTTCAACTTCTTCTCAGCCCGGCGCAGGAAGCGCGGACTGTCGATCTTCGTGCCGTCGGAGAGGATCGCAAAGTGCGTCAGCCCCAGGTCGATGCCTACCACGGGTGCCACCTCGGGCAACGTCTCGCCCGTACCGGTCTCCACGATGAAGCTCGCGAAGTACCGACCGGCGGCGTCCTTGACCACGGTCACCGTGGACGGGACAGACGGCAGCCACGAGACCACTTGACCCGTACGTCTCCGATCTTCGGCAACGACAGATCGCCGCCCGCCGTGATCTTCCACCGGGCGTTGGCGGTGAAACGGACCGTATGCCGGTTGTACTTCCGCGACTTGAAGCGGGGCGCACCCATACACGGGCGCTTGCCCTTGAGGCTGTCGAAGAAGTTCCGGTAGGCGGTGTCCAGATCGCGGAGCGACTGTTGCAGAACTACGGCTGACACCCCGGCGAGCCAGGCCCGCTCTTCGGTCTGCTTCGCTGCCGTGACCTGCTTCGACAACTCGGCAGAGGTCACAAACGGCAGCCCCGCAGCACGGGCGGTCTCACGAGCCCGCAGGGCATCGTTATAGACCACCCGCGCACACCCGAACGCCCTCCCCAACGCGCTGCGCTGCGGACCGTTCGGGCACAGGCGGAAGCTGTACCGAAGCTGCACACCAACAATCGTACGACAGTTGATTTATGGCTGAGTATCAGAACATTCGCACAGGTCGGCACTGCCCCGTTGTCGATCGTCCGCCAGTACATCGAGCAGCAGAATCGTCCACTGTGACCTGCGGGTCAGAGCAGCCCTGAGAATCGCTTCACCACCGCCCTAAAGGCAGCGCACTGCGATTAGTCCCGGTAGCACGGCGGGGGCGGGCTCAAGGCGGTCGAGCAGCGCCCACACGGTGGGGCGTACCGCGCGGGCCGGTGTCGCGCCGCCCATGCAAGTGAAGCCGCCCTCGGCCGCCTTGGTGAGGCGGTGCAGGTGGATGCGTTCGCTCGCGGTCAGCCGTAGCGCGTCGGCCAGTGCGGAGAGCACTTGCGCGGACGGCCGGCAGTCGCGTCCCTGCTCGAGCCGTGTCACGTATTCGACGCTGACTCCGGCGAGCGTGGCCAGCTCGGCCCGGCGCAGGCCCGGCGTACGGCGCCGGGGCCCAGTGGGCAGCCCCACCTCGGCGGGTGTGACGGCTTCACGGCGGATACGCAGGAACATGCCCAGCTCGTTGTCGCTCACGTTGCGAACGTAACAGGCGCGGCCGCCGGGATCGTGGCCCTGCCACTACCAGTCTCGGCCCGGCCTTCCTGGTCTCCGCCCCGCCCGGCAGGTTGAGAGTCGTGACCACCGAGGTCACCTGTCACCTACTGACTTGCGGAGAAGGAGCACAGCCATGCCCAGCGAGACCCTCAACCTCGTGGTGATCATCGGCAGCGTCAGGGAGGGCCGGTTCGGCCCAGTAGTCGCGCGATGGTTCGTCGAGCAGGCCGTGCAGCACGGCCAGTTCACGGTGGACCTGGTCGATCTCGCGGATACGCCCCTGCCGCTCGAGCTGCCGCCCGTGCCGCCGGCGCTCGAGCCCGACATGGCCCGTCCCGCCGAGATGGCGGGCCTCACCCGGCGGATCGCGGCGGCCGACGCGATCGTCGTGGTGACGCCGGAGTACAACCGCAGCTTCCCGGCCTCACTGAAGTCCGCCATTGATTGGCACTACACCGAGTGGCAGGCCAAGGCGGTCGGTTTCGTCGGCTACAGCGGGGGGAGCGGCGGCATCCTGGCGATGGAGCAGCTGCGCCAGGTCTTCGGCGAGTTGCAGGCCCACACGGTCCGCGACTACGTCGCCTTCCCTCGGTACTACGAGCTCTTCAGCCCCGACGGCATCCTCAGGGACCCCGAGGGCCCCAATGGTGCCGCGAAGGTACTGCTCGACCAGCTTCTGTGGTGGGGCTCGGTCCTCCACGACGCCCGGCGCGACCGCCCGTACACCACCGCGTAAGGAAGGACTGTCATGCGCGGTGCGAGGGTGCGGGCGCCTGCGGCGTGCTGAGGGGCGCGGCAGGAAGTCGAGTCCAACGCCCACAGCGCCCCACACCGGCCGAAACGATGTGACGCCGACACAGTCACACGACCCATCGGACAGTGCCTAGTACCCGTACGCCGCCTACCACTAGCCTCGGGCTTTCATGAGGCGGGCTGTCCGACAGGTGGTCAGCTCAGCAGAAAGTGCCTCTGACCAGCGAGAAAGAGGATTGTCTAAGCCCTTGTTCCCGCCCCCTCGGAGGCACTTTCCTGGTGAAGAAAAATCGCGTGACGCGCGGCGCCCGATCGTCGATACTCCACGCGTGGCCACCGTGAACGTCGACAGGACTAAGCGCGTCCCATCCCCCCGCTTCTCCCTGACCGCGCCGGCCGGACGTACCTTCGGCGCGATCCCGCCAACGGCGCTGGTACTGCTCGGCATCGTCAGCGTTCAGGTGGGCTCGGCATTGGCCAAGTACCTGTTCAGCGCAGTGGGCAGCTTCGGGACAGTCGCATTGCGACTGTTCTTCGCGGCGGCGGTGCTGATGCTGTTGTGGCGGCCGTCACTGCGCATGAATCGTCGCACGTGGACAGTAGTGCTCAGCTACGGCGTGATTCTCGGCTTGATGAACCTGTGCTTCTACCAGGCGCTGGCCCGGCTCCCGCTGGGGATCGCGGTAACCATCGAGTTCCTTGGGCCGCTGGCGGTGGCCCTGGCCGGGGCGAGGCGATGGCTGGACGCTCTCTGGGCCGTGCTCGCGGCAGGCGGTGTGGTCTTGCTGATGGAGGGACGCGGCGACCTCAACCTTGTCGGTTTTCTGTTCGCCCTCGCCGCAGGAACGTGCTGGGGCCTGTACATCCTGGTCGGCGCGGCGCTGGGCCGCCACACCACGGAAGGCAATGGTCTGGCTCTGGGAATGGCCGTCGCGGCACTGGTGGCTGTGCCATTCGGCATGGCCGACAGCGGAACGGCGCTGATTCAGCCGTGGGTCCTGGTTGCGGGGCTCGGCGTGGCACTGTTGTCGTCAGTGATCCCGTACTCGCTGGATCTGGAAGCACTTCGCAAGATCCCACCGCGCGTGTTCGGCATCCTGATGAGCCTCGAACCAGCCATGGCGGCCCTCATCGGCCTCATCGTGCTCCAGGAGTCGCTGCACTGGTCGCAGTGGATCGCGGTGCTGTGCGTGGTGGCCGCATCGGCGGGCGCCACACGCGGCGCCCGCCCAGACGTCTGACGCGCTTTCACGAGGCGGGCCGTCCGTCACTTGATCGCGAACGCAAGAAGTGCTCCTGACCTGCAACGATAAGACTTGCTGAGGGTCTTGTCCGTTGTCATCAAAGGAGCACTTCTCGGGTGAAGAAGCGTATCGGGCCCTATCCGCGTGTCCGCGTTGAGGGCGGGGGGCGCGGGGTGGTCACACAGGCCGGAGCGGTGCTGATGGTCGAGACGATCCGCAAGACCGGCCTGGACACGGCGATATCGGCGGCGCTGGCGCCCTGGCGCCGGCCACGGGCGGTGCACGATCCGGGCAAGATCCTGCTGGATGTGGCGCTCGCGGTCGCACTCGGTGGCGACTGCCTGGCCGATGTGGGCATGCTGCGGGCAGAGCCGGCCGTGTTCGGTCCGGTGGCGTTCGATCCGACGGTCTCCCGTCTGATCGACACCCTCGCGTCCGGGGGACAGCGGGCGCTGACCGCGCTGCGGCAGGCGCGTGCTGAAGTACGCGAGCGAGCCTGGCAGTTGGCCGGAGGTGCGGCGCCGGATGCCGGCGGTCAGGTGATCGTGGACATCGACGGCGTCCTCGTGCTGGCCCACTCCGAGAAGCAGGACGCCACCGCAACCTGGAAAAAGACCTTCGGCCACCACCCGCTGATGGCCTTCGTCGACCACGGCCGGGAGGGATCCGGCGAACCCGTCGCAGGTCTGCTGCGGCCGGGCAACGCGGGCAGCAACACCGCCGCCGATCACATCACCACCACCCAACTGGCCCTGGCTCAACTGCCGGCGAGTACCGGCGCGGACGCCGGACACTGATTCGTACCGACTCCGCAGGTGGCACGCATGAGTTCGTCGCCTGGCTCGCCCAGCGGGGAAGGCGGCTGTCGTACTCGGTCGGCATGACCGTCACCGGCGCCATTCACGAGGCCGTCCTCAAGGTCCCGCCCGTCGCGTGGGCGGTGGCCGTCGAGCCGGGCGGCGAGATCCGCGACGGCGCCTGGGTCGCCGAACTGGCCGGCGATGTCCTCAAGGGCTGGCCGAAGGGGATGCGGCTGATCGTCCGCAAGGAACGCCCTCACCCCGGCGCGCAGTTGCGCTTCACGGATGCCGACGGCCTTCGGCTCACCGCGTTCGCCACCAACACCACCGGCGTCGCGATCGCCGCACCCGAACTGCGGCACCGCCAGCGGGCACGCGCCGAGGACCGCATCCGTGCCGCCCGCGCGACCGGCCTGCGCAACCTGCCCTGCACGACACCGCGCAGAACCAGATCTGGCTGGAGATCGTCCAGACCGCCCTCGATCTGCTGGCCTGGATGCCCATGCTCGCCCTGACCGGAAAAGCCCGCAGGTGGGAGCCCCGCCGCCGCCGGCTTCGCCTCTTCTCAGCCGCCGCCCAACTCGTCACCACTGGCCGCCGCCGCATCCTCCGCCTCGCCGCGCACTGGCCTTGGACCGACGTGATCACCGACGCCCTGACACGGCTCACTGCCCTTCCGAACCCCGGCTGACCAGTGCACATGTCCCTGCCCCAACGACCCCCACCATCACCCCGGAGCCGTGGAACCCGGCGCCCACCCGACGCGGCAGCCGGGCACGACCCCTGCCCGCGACCGCCCAACAAGCCGAAACGGCCTGCCAGTTGACCTGAAAAGCCGTCACGAAAGATCGAGGCTAGAGGCAGACGCGAAAGAGGGCGCCACCCTAAATGTGGTGGCTGGCGCCCTCTCGCTGTTCCAACTGGCAGCCTCTACCTCTGATGACAGACGCGGGTTCTGTTGGCCCGATGCATCAGCCAGCACTGCGCCGCGCCATATGGCTATGTGTTTCCTCGGCTCCGCGGAGTGTGGAAGAACTCCACTAGCACTCGCCCCGCCACCTGACGCCGTAGATGACTTCGGTGTAGGGGGCAGTCCATTTGTATGCGCCTGGCCCTGGGTTGTAATGAAGGCAACTGGTTGCCGTGCCGTCTCCTTCGTACCAATACGTCATGTCGACGTGGTCGGCCCCGGGCAGGCGGTACCCATTGTTGAATACGGACCGGAATGCCACGCTCCCGCTCCAGTTGCCTGCCGTTTTCAGAACCAGGGAGCCTGTCTGGTCCGGCCCGCTCCAGGCACAGAAGTACCCCTTGGGGCAGCCGGCCGGGTTCGGCTCGGCAGAGGCGGTGGGCGCTAACGCGATGACGCCGAACATAGCGGCGGACGCGGCAAGGGCCGCAGTAATCCCTTTGCGCATGTGTCTCTCCTTCACTCGTGGCTGCCTTCATTCTTCGGGCCCAGATCGGAGATGCGCAAACACTTCAACGAAGCTGGAAGTGTCGCCAAGGCCGAGGCAGATGGTGCTGGCCCGTGCCGAGTGAGTGTGGGTTGGAGGAGTCGTGAAGTGGATTTGGCGGTGGAGAGGAGCACTGTTCAGATACACAGGTCTTCCTGCCGTACTCCGTATCGCGAGCAGTTTCTCGAAGCGCCGCGACGATAGACGGTCAGGCGCCCGGTCTGGGCTCGATCCGCTTTGACGGACATTTGAGATCAGGGGTTCTGCCCCGGAAGGGCTCACGCCGCCATGTCCCTCACCGTCGGCCCGGAGGACCCGGCGGCACGACGCCTCGCCTGGTGGCGCAGCGTGCTGAGCTTCCGCAACCCGACCGCCCCCTGGTGGCCACCGCCCCCGCCCCGCCAAGCGGCCCGCCTGGTACAGCGCCCTCGCCACGGCGTCGCTCCGTACCGCGCGGCGGAGGGCAAGCGCACGTACGCGGCGGTGGCCAGGGACCTCGGGATCAGTAGAGAGACGCTGCGTACGTGGGACGCAACGACACCGCCGAGTCGGCGCCCGCGCGTCGTGACGGATGCAGCTGCCGTCCTCACTCCGTAAGCTCGTATACGGGAGTGCTCGTCGGCGGGTAGGCCCGCTCGGCGCACGACGCCCCTCGCCTCCAGCTCCTCAAGGCGCTGGTTCAGCACCTTCCAGCTCGCCTTCGGGCTCGAAGGGGAGATCCGTGAAGCGCATTGAGCTGAACATCAACTCTCGCGGACGACCAGCAGGGTCCACCGCTCGCCTATCAGATCCACATGACCACGTACCTGATCAGTCAGCTTCGCATCCCCGGCATACCGCAGGAGGACAACCTGGCCTATCTGGAGCAGGTGGAGGCCACCACGGCGCCGTACGGAGGAAAGTGGCTTGCGATGGACACCGAGGTGCAAGTCCTCGAAGGCGCTTGGCCTGGCTCGGTGGTGCTGCTCGAGTTCCACGACATGGCGAAGGCCAAGGAGTGGTACAACTCGCCCGAGTACCAGAAGATCCTGCCCTTGCGTACCGACCGCACGATCAGTGACCTGATCCTGGCCGACGGTGTCGGCCCGGACTTCGCGCCCGCCGGCTACGCGCAGCAGATCCGTGCCGCGATCGCGGCGGCCTCCGACAACGGCAGCTGATCTTGCCGCTCGGCTTCATGCCGGGCGCCGGGCACGCTGATCCGCGACGCATCGCTACTGATGCCCCTGACGTGGAGCCATTCATGACCACACCGCGGGACCTGATGATCGTCGCTTTGGACATGGCGTCCAGTCGCACTGTCGAGCCGGGCGATCTGTCGCTTGCGCTCGCGGGCGCCGAATTGATCGACCTCCTGGGTGCTCAAGCCATCAGACTGGACGACGATCACATTGTGCCGAGCCATCGGCAAGCAATAGCTGATCGCCTGTTGGACGAGGCCGCGTCGGCACTTGACCGACAAGCGCCGTACGAGTCGGTCGACGACTGGCTGTGGCGCAGAGGCCGCGGCCTGTCCGCGGCGTATCTGGCAGCCCTTGAGGCGGAAGGTCAGCTCACTCGGCAACGCCGCCACCGCTGGATACCCTCCCGGACCAGCCAGATGGTGCTGGTCGATTCGGCCGATCGCCGCCTGGCGGCGAACCGCATGACATCGGATGAGCCCATCCTCGCCGCTCTTGCAGCGGCTATCGGGATCCGCGACAAGCAGACTGGCGCCTCCCCGGGCTTGGCCGACGACGCGGTGGCGACAGCGCTCGCCGCCGTCAATGACGCGTTGAGGGAACTGGAGGTCGAACGGCAGCGGCGAGCCATCGACGAGGCGGCCTTCAACAACATTTGGCGAGGCGACTGACGACGGCGCGCGTGGCGATCCTGTCGGTGTCGGTGTCGGTGTCGGTGTCGGTGCCGGTTCCGGTTACTGGCGCTGGACACCGACCGTGTGTGTCCCTTTACGTCCCGCGTCTCATCGACCACCAGCATCGCCTGACTGTCGTGCAGATGCTCCACCGTGTAGCCGCACACCTCGTAACGCACCAGATCGGCATTCCGTTTGGCCCGGCCGAGCAGGTGCTGTACCCGGTCCGGAGTCGCCTATGCGGGCGGCAGCGTGCAGCAGTCGGTAGCGGAGTTTCTTCGGCTCGGCAGTGGCCAACTCGCTGTCCAGCAGGAGTGCCTGGGGCCAGGCGATCAGGTCGATGGCTGCCAGGGTCAACTTCAGCGACGCTGCGCTGATCCCGAAGCTCAAGCGGCGCCGCCGCCACCGCAAGAGCGGCAAGACCACGTTCAAGACCGTGTACGCGGTCACCAGCCTGCCCGCTGAGCCGGCCGACCCGGCCCGACTCGCCTCCATGATCCGCGGTCATTGGGCTGTGGAATCCCTGCACCACATCCGCGATGCGACCTTCGGCGAGGACGGCTCCCAGCCTCGTACCGGCAACGCGCCCCGCGCCCCGCGCCACGGCGACCTGGCGCCACCTTGCCATCGGCGCCCTGCGCGCCGTCGGATGCTGCAACATCGCAGCCGCCCTGCGCCGAAACGCCCGCGACGCCTTACGCTCACTGGCCTTACCCGGCATCGCGAGCACGTGACCACGAACCAGACATCACGACTTCACGGCGAAGCCCTGACTTGGCGAGGCCGGCCCGTTCCGCGATATGCTTGAAAGGCATCCATGCGCCCGCCGGTCCTTCCTCGAGCAGTTCGACCGCAGCGGCCAAAATCGATTCTGTCGCTCGTGGTTGTGCCGCTACCAGCGCGCATCGCGACCCGTCGACATTCGACGAGTGTATCGAGCCGAATGTCCGCAATCGAAAACGTATGTTCGCAGCCCTACCTGCAAAAAATGAGATCGAGGAGATGCTAGCGGCGCCACGCGCTGGTTGATCGAGTTCGGTAGGCGGTCCGTCGCACGATTATCGTCGTGAGGGAGATCAGTCCCCATGGACCTCAACACCATCACCGAAGTCATCCGGCGACCGTCCGATCGACCGGGCGTGGACTGGCGCGAAGGCGACGCTTGGCTCGCAGGCGGAACGTGGCTGTTTTCCGCGGAGCAGCCAAGCCTGCGCCGCCTGATCGACCTGACAGCGTTGCGTTGGGATCCCCTCTTCCCGAGCGACGCGGGCCTCGAAATCGGCGCAACGTGCACCATCCGCGACCTGTATGCCTTTGCGCCGCTAGGTGATTGGATCGCGGGCACCCTTTTCGCGAGAAGCTGCGAGGCGTTCTTGTCCTCGTTCAAAGTCTGGAACTCGGCGACCGTCGGCGGAAATATCTGCATGTCTTTGCCTGCCGGCCCAATGATCACGCTGACGGTCGCACTCGAGGCAAAGTACGAGCTGTGGGCTCCTGACGGGTCCGCGCGCGTCGTCGATGCCCTCGATTTCGTGACCGGCAACAATCGGAACATTCTTACTCCCGGGGAAATCTTGCGGCGCATCGACATTCCAGCGCGTGCCCTGAGGAAACGCACCGTGCACCGCCGCTTCACGCTGACCCACCTCGGCCGTTCGACGGTATTCCTCATCGGTACTCAAACGCCAAAAATGAGCGACCTGTTGCTCACCGTCACAGCCGGCACGACACGGCCTGTGCGTATTGCTTTCGACGCCATGCCCGATACCCGAACTCTCCAGCAGAGCATCGACGTTATCCCAGCCGACGTCTGGTTCGCCGATCCCAACGGGTCCCCCGACCACCGTCGCCATCTGACAAAGCACTTCGCGGAAGAGATTCGTCGCGAACTCATAGCTGGGGGCCTGGCATGACATACATCGTGAACGGCACGAGCTTCGACGAAGAACCAGACCCCGGCCAGTGCCTGCGCACATTCCTCCGCTCACTCGGCCTCTTTGGCGTCAAAAAGGGTTGCGACGCAGGCGATTGCGGCGCATGCACGGTGTGGTTGGACGGCAGTCCGGTGCACAGCTGCATCACTCCTGCTTTCCGCGCGGACGGTCGCGAGGTGACTACGATCGAGGGTCTCGGATCACCCGGCAACCTGCATCCAATGCAGCGACAGTTCCGCGACGCCCCGGGGTTCCAATGCGGCTTCTGCACCGCAGGGATGATCATGACGTCGGCAACGTTCACCGAGGCCCAGAAAGAAGACTTGCCATGGGCGTTGAAAGGCAACCTCTGCCGCTGCACCGGCTATCGAGGGATCGAGGATGCCGTGAAGGGCGTCGCCGGCGTAGAGACAGCCGCGCCAGGAAAGGCCGTCGGGACGAGCGTCAGTGCGCCGGCAGCCAACGACGTGGTAACCGGTCGCGCCGAGTTCACGATGGACACCCACATCGAAGGCATGCTGCACCTCAAGGTGCTGCACTCACCACACGCGCACGCCCGGATCGTCTCGATCGACAAGACCGCTGCACTCGCAGTTCCCGGCGTGCATCGGGTCTACACCTGGGAAGATGTGCCGCGCAAGCCTTTTACTACAGCGATCCACACCGACCATCTTGTCGATCCGGAAGACACCTTCATCCTCGACAACACGGTTCGCTTCGTCGGCCAACGCGTCGTTGCGGTCCTGGCCGACACGGTCGGGGCGGCAGAAGAAGGCTGCCGAAGGGTCGTCGTCGAATACGAGGTAATGCCGGCAGTATTCGACCCCGAAGGGGCAATGGCCGAGGGGGCGCCACAGCTGCACGGCGCGGACGATCCATTCGTCCGTGATCCCGTCCACAACATCTTGCTCGAGATCCATTCGCACATTGGCGACATCGACGCAGGGTTCGCCGAAGCAGACCTGATCCACGAAGGCACATACTTCTCACCGCGAGTACAACATGCGCATCTCGAGACCCACGGCTCCATTGCCTGGATGGAGAACGGTCGTCTGAACGTCCGCACCAGTTCGCAGTCACCGTCGATCGGGAAAGTCAAACTCGCCCATCTGTTCGCGCTGCGCCCGGACCAGCTCCGCGTGTTCTGCAAACGCGTTGGCGGCGGCTTCGGCGGCAAACAGGAAGTGATCTCGGAGGATCTGGTCGCGCTCGCCACCCTGGACACCGGGCGACCTGTCTGCTTCGAGTACACCCGCGAGGAGGAGTTCACAACGGCCTCGCCACGGCATCCGATGACGTTGACGGTCAAGCTCGGCGCGAAGGCAGACGGAACACTCACGGCGTTCCAAGTCCGCAATGTGTCGAACACGGGCGCCTATGGCAACCACGGCGGCGAAACGCTGTATGCAGGCGGCGCTGCCGTCATGATCTACCGCTGCCCCAACAAGAAGTACGACGGGTTCTCCGTCTATACGAACACCGTTCCGGGCGGGGCACTGCGCGGTTACGGGATGACGCAACCGGCGTTCGCCGTGGAATCGGCGATGCATGAACTGGCACTCGCGTTGCACATCGATCCGCTCGAACTGCGACGTCGCAATATCGTGCGACCGGGTGATCCGCTCGTCGCCATGCATGACGGCCCCGACGACGTGATGTTCACCGAGGACGGACTCGCGAAGTGCATCGATCTAGTGGATGACGCCATGGCCCGTACAGCAGATCAGCCGTCCCCCGGCCCCGGGTGGCTCGTCGGGGCCGGCGTCGCGAGTTCATTGCACGAGACCGCGCCCCCAACCGAACACATCTCCGAGGCCTGGGTCACGCTTGGCGACGACCTCATGTACGAGTTGGCCGTCGGAACTGTCGAATTCGGCGAGGGTACGTCGACCGCGCATGTCCAGATCGCGGCCAACCAGCTGGGCACGACGCCGTCGCGGATTCGCCTGGTGCAATCCGATACCGACCGCACGGGATTCGACAGCGGCGCCTTTGCGAGTGCTGGCCTTTTCGTGTCGGGCAACGCGGTACTTCGAGCGGCCAATGCTGTGCGCGACCGCATTCTGGAATTTGCTGCCGTGCACACGGGTGTCCATCTCGTGATGTGCTCGATGGACGACGAGGTTGTCGTCTGCGGCGACCAGCGCGTGTCATTGGCTGAGCTCGTCGCATTGGCCCGAGCGCGCGGAATTCGATTCACCGCCGCCCGCAAGGCCTACGGCTCACCCCGAAGCGTCATTTCCAATACGCAGGGGTTCCGAATCGCTGTCCATCGGGTGACGGGTGAGATCCGTATCCTTTACAGCGTCCAGGCGACCGACGCCGGCGTAGTCATCAACCCCGCGCAAGTCCAGGGACAGGTAGAAGGCGGTGTCGCCCAAGGAATCGGCTTCACATTGACCGAGAATTACCACGTCGACGCGAACGGTGTCATGGTCAACCCGAACTTTCGCAACTACCGCATCCCCACCTACGCCGATATCCCCCGCACCGAGGTGCTCCTGGTGGACTCGGCGGATTCCGTTGGGCCCATGCGGTCGAAGGGTATGGCGGAATGCTGTATCAACCCGGTGGCCCCCGCGTTGGCGAATGCGCTCCACGACGCCACGGGCGTCCGCTACCGCGCGCTGCCCCTGACTCCGGAACGAATTTACAGCCGGCTCAGCGAAAACCAGTCGGTGCCGACGGCCTGAGCAAATGAACACCGAAAAGCTCCAGGACGCCGGGGCGACGGTAGTCATCGGTCAGCAGGTTCTGCCCGGACTGGAGCGGAAGTACGAAACGTGGCAGGAGAACGTCAAGGCCGCTGCCGCCGACTACTCCGAGGGCGGCGACGCTTCACGACCACGAGATCGAAGCCTGTGACGTCGGCGAAGTGCGCTTGTGGCACTACGAACCGTGAGTATGGGTGGATCTCACCAGCGTCCAGACTGAGCGTCAAGGGAGCACATAGCCAGGGTCAGCCCAGCCTGTGCTTTTCGCGCCGGCTCCTGGGCCTGGACGACCTGTGGGTCCTCAACTGATGGAGGACGCGCTGAACTAGAGCCTGTTGCGAGCTGGTCAACAGCCGCTGGTTGACGCACGACCGTGCCGTCGCAACAGCACGATCGACGGGCCGGACCGAGGTGAGGCCCAGGTCCCGCCCGTCCTTTCATCCTTACAGATCGAGCTGGTACTGGAGCGCCTCGTGCGTGGGGAGGTAGCCGAGGCTGTCGTTGATGTGTCTCATGTACGTGTTGTCGTCGGCGGTGTCGGTCAACAGGCCGTCGAGGTCCGGGTAGTGCCCATGGGCCTGGCTGATCGACTCAGCCTTCATCCATCGGCCGAGGCCGTGCCCGCGGTGTTCGGGCAGCACGCCAGTGCCGTAGTGCTGGCCATCGCCCTTGCCGTTGCCGGGCACGACCAGTTCTGTGAACCCGGCGATCGAGCCGTCGGACTTGTCGATGGCGACGACAGTGTGCAGCAGATCGCCGCGCTCTTCGACGGCCTGCGCCACGGCCCGGACCCGGTCCACGTCCCAGGTCACGGTGCCGTAGTCGGTGTCGTCCATCGGCATGTCGTCCATGGCGCGGCGTGAGGCGGCGAACGTCTGGGCGATGTCGTCGGGAACGGTTCCCTGCCATGACGCCAGCCGGTAGCCGGGACGCGGGCGCTCAATGATCTCGGCGAGGGTGGTGATGTCCACGTCGGCCAGTGACAAGCGGGTGAACCTCAGCGTGAGGACCTTGCGGAAGCCTCGGGCCGACAGAAACCGGTCGCCAGGCGATCCGGCCTCGGTCTGTGCGATGACGCAGCGTCTGGCGTCGTCGCGGGCGGCCGCCACAGCGATGTCGAGCAGCCGGGAACCGACGCACTTGCGCCGCTCCACGGCATGGACATGGACAGTCAGTTCGGCCAGGTGCCTCTGCCCGGCATCGGCGAACAGGCGTAGAAAAGCTGTCCCGACGGGTATGGCATCGGCGTCGCTCGCCAGCCAAACTAGACGTCGGCTGTACAGGCTGCCATCGGGGTCGGTCAGTGGGGTGATGTGAAGCGACAAGGTGTCTCCGCCGTGAGGAGGTGGCAAATTTCAGTACGCGGAATCAACCGCTGGGCACTCCTGCGCATGTGCTCCACACCTCCTTGTCAACGCCGCTGGTCCGGAACAGCAGGGACGTCCGGGAGAACGTATCTGCTCCGCGGCCCCTCTGCAAAGGGGTATCGGGGGCTGTTGCGACCGCGTGGTCACAGCCACTCGCCAATGGCCTCGACCAGCACGGTCGCCTCGTAGCGGACGGCGGGCTCGTTGTATCTCGTGGCCACGGCCCGGTGGCGCTTGACGGGTTGATTCCGCACTCAGCTTCTGCGAATTTGCCCCACGGTTCTCTGGAGTGCGGTCAAGGTCAATGAGAAGCGGCGCCTGTGATCACTGGGGCGTCGCGTTCCCTTGTGCGATAGCGTCGAACTGTTTCCCGCCTTGAACAGCCGCCCCACATCTGGTGACAAGGAGACTGAGTGTCCCGCGCACTGCGGCAGTTGGCTCTGCCGGCCGCTGCCGTTCTGCTGGCCTGCTCGGCCTGTACTGGCTCGACGCCGACAGGCAAGCCCACCTCCCACACCACTGCCTCACCGGGCGCGGCCGGCGTCGGTGACACGCTCTTTCCCCGGCTGGGCAACGGTGGTTACGACGTTGCCCACTACTCCCTCACTCTCGCCTACCAGCCCGACGAGAACATGCTGAAGGCCACAGCAGTGATCACTGCGCGGGCCACCCAGGCGCTGAGCTCCTTCAACCTGGATCTGCACGGTCTGGCCGTGCGCAATGCCACGGTCAACAAGCATGTGGCACAGACCGTGCGCCGCGGTGACGAGCTGGTAGTGACGCCAGCAGCCACAGTCGGCCGAGGCCAGAAGTTCACCACCGTGATCGTCTACGACGGTGTGCCGGAAACCATTGAGGACTCGAAAGGGGCGACGGATGAGGACTCGAAAGGGGCGACGGAAGGCTGGATGGAGACCGACGACGGTGCGGTGGGGCTGGGAGAACCCACTGGATCCATGGCCTGGTTCCCCGGCAACCATCACCCCTCCGACAAAGCCGGCTATGACATCACCATCACCGTCCCCGAGCCATTGGAGGCCATCTCCAACGGCACGCTGAAACACCGCACAGCGAAAGGAGGATGGGCGACATATGAGTGGAGCAGCCCTGAGCCGATGCCCAGCTATGCCGCAACCGTCGCGGTCGGCGACTTCGACATCAGCGAGACCGCGAGCGGTGGCCTGCCCGTGTATGTGGCGACAGACCCAGACGAAAAGGCCAAGGCGCGGCGCATACCTTCGCTGGTGAGCGAAGCGACCGCCTGGGCCGCCACGCGATTCGGCCTCTACCCGTTCGCATCCACCGGTGCCATCGTCGACCACTTCCCCGACCTGGACTACGCCCTCGAAACACAGACCAGGCCCTACTTCCACAAGGCCCCGGACGACAAGCTGGTCATCCACGAGATCGCTCACCAGTGGTTCGGCAACTCGGTGACGCCCCGCTCGTGGAAGGACATGTGGCTCAACGAAGGCTTCGCCACCTACGCAGAATGGCTGTGGGAAGAAGAACAGGACGGCAACACAGCCCAGGAGACCTTCGACGCCTTCTACAACGGCACTCACCCGGAGAGCGAAGGCATCTGGGACTTTCCCCCGGCAGCTCCGCCCGCTCCGGAACAGGTGTCTGACCCGCCGGTCTACGGCCGAGGAGCCATGACCCTGCATCAACTCCGCAAAGCAGTAGGCGACCAGACCTTCTTCTCCATTCTGCGAACGTGGACTAAGGAGCACCGGCATGGAGGCGCCCAGTCGGCGGACTTTATCGACCTGTGCCGCAAAAAGTCCGGGCTGGCCCTCGATGCTCTGTTCAACGATTGGCTCTACAAGCCAGGAAAGCCGTCCCGGGCACGGCCTTGAACCGATCGTTTCTGCGGTGAATCCGACCACCGGCATCGGTGAGCGCTCTGTTCGACGGGGGGTCGTCCCTTCCTGGTCGCCTGCGACCATTAGCGAATGGTCTGGATTCGTGCGGTCGCGGTCGCCACAGCCACCGGCTTGCCGTCGGTGCCGATGAGCTCGCCGGCGAGGAAGCACACGTCCTTGCCGCGCTGCACGATCCGTCCGCGCCCCAGAAGCCGTCCGGGGCGGGCTGGACGGAGGAACTGAACATGGGGATCGAGAGTCGGCGCGAACTGGTTTTCCGGCAACAGCCGACGGCGGATCGCGTGTCGCCGGTCCAGTTCTCGTTGCGCGCAGCATCGCCGGTGGGTGCCGCGCGGTCCGCGTCGCACCCCGGACGAGATGGTGTGATTCGCCGTCCCATGCAGCCGACGCGAGGGGCGCCGTCGGCCTGCGCTCGGTTCATTGATGAACCGCTGACGTGGTGTCGGTCAACTTTGACGTCGTCCTGACGGGGCGCGTCATGAACTCGTGAAGATGCGGCCACCACGCGACAAGAAGGCGCCAGCGCCAAGCAAGGCCGGCCGGATACGGGTCCACCCTGCGCGGACCTGGAACAAAGGAGCTCACCCGCATGTCCGCCATGACCACCGAGACCAGCACCGCGCCCAGTGCTGAGGAGCCCCCCGATACTGGGACCCGTCACAAGCTGACCGCTGTCACCGGCCTCGCCGCGCTGTCCCTCGACGCGATGGCTTCGGTCGCGTACGGGCCCGAGGCGATCGTGCTGGTCCTGGCCGCCGCCGGCGGCTACGGGCTGGGCTTCACACTCCCCGTCACACTCGCCATCGCGGGACTGCTTGCGGTGTTTGTTGCCTCGTACCGGCAGGTGATCGCGGCCTTCCCGGACGGGGGTGGGAGCTACGCGGTGGCCAAGGCGCATCTGGGAGCCCGTACGAGCCTGGTCGCCGCCGCGTCCCTGGTCCTGGACTACGTGCTCAATGTGGCCGTCGCGGTCACTGCGGGCGTGGCCGCGCTGACTTCGGCCTTCCCGGAGCTGTACGGCGACCGGCTATGGCTGTGCCGCGGCGTGCTGGTCCTGATCACAGCGGTGAATCTGCGCGGGATCGTGGACTCGGCGCGTGCGTTCATCATGCCGACAGTTGTCTTCATCGGCTCGATCCTCGTGCTCATCGCCGTCGGCCTGTTCCGCGACGCCCCCCTCTCCACCGAGGCGGCTCTCGGTCACGCCTCCGTTCTCGCCGACAACGCCACCACCGTCGGCGCACTGCTACTGCTGAAGGCATTCGCCTCCGGCTGCTCGGCGCTGACCGGCGTCGAGGCCATAGCCAACGCCGTACCCTCGTTCCGCGCTCCCGCCGCGCCCAGCACGCGGAGGTCGCGCTCGGCGCCCTGCTCGGCGTGATCTGATCGGCCTGTCCGTACTGATCTCCCGCTTCGGACTGCAGCCGGTGGAGGCGTGACCGTACTCGCGCAGCTCGCCGATGCGTCTGTTTCGGCCACAACTGGGCTTTCTACGTCATCCAGTTCGCGACCATGACGCTGCTCGCGCTCTCCGCCAACACCTCCTTCGGCGGTCTGCCGGTGCTGCTGAAGCTGCTCGCCCGCGACAGCTACCTGCCGCACGTCTTCGGGCTGAAGGCCGACCGGCAGGTCCACCGACACGGTGTGCTGACCCTCGCCGGTGCCTCCGCCGCGCTGTTGGTCTTCTCCGGTGGCGACACCAACACCCTCGTGCCGCTGTTCGCGATCGGCGTCTTCGTCGGCTTCACCATCGCGCAGACCGGCATGGTGCTGCACTGGCGGCAGGAGCGCGGCCCGAAGTGGGCGTGCAAGGTACTGCTCAACGGACTGGGCGCGGTGCTCACCGGAGTCAGTGCGGTCGTCGTCACCGCCACCAAGTTCCACGATGGCGCCTGGCTGATCGTGGTCGCCCTGCCCCTGCTGGTCGCCGTGTTCGAGTGCATCCATCGTGCGTACGGGAAGATCGGCGAACGCCTCGGCGTCGGCCGCATCCCCGAACCGCCGCACTGTGAGCGTTCGTTGATCATTGTTCCGGTCTCCTCTCTGACCCGTCTCACCAGCGAGGCCCTGACGGCGGCGGTGTCCCTGGGCGACGAGGTCCGGGCGGTCACGGTCTGCCACCCGGACGCGGAGGACCGCGCCCGGACAGAGGCGTTGGAGCGCGACTGGGCGCTGTGGAACCCGGGCGTGGAGCTGGTGCGCGTGTGGTCGGACCGCCGCACGCTGGGCCGCCCGGTCGCCGCGTACGTACGGGAGTTGGCGGCGGCTGAGCCCGGCGCCCGGGTCACCGTGCTGATCCCGGAGGTCGAGCCCGCGCATCTGTGGCAGCGGGTTCTGCAGAACCAGCGTGGTGCGGTCGTGGCGCATGCGGTGCGTCGTGACACGGACGCGGTGATCTGCAGGCTCCGCTTCCGGCTTGACTGAAGCATCTGTTGTCGGAGGCGGCGGGGCGAAGCGGGCTGTGGGCCGGCGCGACCCGTTGTCGGTGCCGTCCGTCATGATCGGAAACATGAACGAGATCGACACGGCCGCACCCCGGACCCCCCGCACGTGGAGCGGATTCGCCGCATCTGCCGCCCTGCAAGGTCTCGTCGGGGCCTCAGGCTGCTGGAACGACGACTCCTTCGCCGACATCAGGCGCATCGGCCGCTACATCGAAGGCAGTTGGGCGCCCGAGCCGGGCGAACGGGAGGTCCGTCCGCCCGCGGCGGGCAGCTGGACGGAACTCATAGGGCGCACGGGCGCACTCGCGCTGCGCGCGGCCGCCCCCGCGACCAGGCCGGAGCGCCGCGAGGTGCTGCTCGACTTCCTGGAGATGTGGGCACGGACGCCGTTCGCCGACCCGGCCTACCGTTTCCGCCTGGGCCGGCTCGCCGGAACGACATCGTTCACCGTCCGCGACCACCAGGGCGCCTCGTTCGGCCTGCACCTGCCGGCCGCGCGCGAGACTCGCTACTTCGAGGCCGTGCTCCCCGGCGGCGAGGCCGCCCCCCGTCCCGAGGAACCGCTCTACGTCGTGGACTGCCACCGTGGTTGGGGCACCCCGGGGCAGCTGCTGCGCCTGGTGGAGCTCGTCCGGGAGCGCGGCCCGGTCGCCTGGGACGTGGACGCGGCCCTCGCCCTGAGCGAGGCGACCGGCCTGAGCCGCCCCGCTGCGGCCCTCGTCCTGGCCGGCAACCCCGGTGCGGGCGGCTACTACCAGCCCTTCCTCGACGAGCACGAGCGCGCCGCGTTCGGCTTCAAGACCGGCGAACTCGAATCGGCGCGCGCCGAGTTGTCGATGCTGCCCGACGATGAGCGGCTCGCTCTGCTCGCCGACGTGATGCCCGCGGACCCCGTGGACCTGTGGGGGCCGGGCGGCCTCGCCCGCGTCGCGGAGCGCACCGCCGTGGCCTGGACGGAGCAGCACGGCGCCCGTCCGCACGCGCCGTGGAGCACCTGGCAGGCCGCGGTCGCCCTGGAGACCCGGATGCCGGCGACCCACCTGTGCCACCTGTTCCTCGACCCGGCGAACGCCACCCTGCCGCCGGGCTTCTACCTGCGGGTCTGGCCCTGCCCGTCCGAGCACCGCCACCTGCGCACCGCGTGGGACGTCATGGGCGACTACGACGCCGTGACCGTCGCTGACGCCGTCTTCGCCGGCCTGCCGTGGGCGTACGCGGACCTCCCCGCCGGGGACCCCCTACGCACCGGGGCGCCGGAGGCCGTCCACCACCTGCGCAAGGTGCTGGCCGGCCGCGACTCACCGGCCCGGGTCCTCCGCTCGGGCGTGATCCGCGGCAACCGGGGGAGCCGGCGCTGGGACTGGCTCGCGGACGGCACCTGCGACCGCGTCATAGCCCGCATCACCGCCGACGACCTGCCTCCGGGCCGCTACGAGTCCGACCCGCGCGCCTGCGCCCCCGACCTGGTCGCCGACGTCGCCGCCACCCTCGACCTGCCCGAGGACGCCGCCGCCCTCTACCTCCAGCTCCTGCTGCTCCCCGTGCCGTCGGACCGCAACGTGCGGCGCTGGAACGCCTGGACACCGGCCCGCCACAAGGCGGCCGCGGCGGAGCTGGTGGCGCGCGGACTGGTGGTGGAGGACCGCCGGGCCCGCGCGGGACGCACGCTCTTCCTGCCCGGCCCGTGGGCGCACGCCAAGAAGCCGCTGCCGCCGATGGAGTCCTGGAAAGCGCCCCTGATCGGCGCGCAGCTGAGCGCCGACGGGAGCGAGGTGAGGGCTTTCGAGCTGCTCACGGGCACGCTCCCCGAGCTGTTCACCGGGGCCTGGCGGCTGGTCCGCAGGGGGGAGGGGCCGACGGCCTGACCGGTGGCGGTCTGGGAGAGCGACTCCAGGCGCCCGGAGTGCGGCCCGCGCCGCCCTCCGGGCCGACCGTGCGGGCGATCTCCCCTCGACCGCCCCCATGGTGCACGCCCCGGAGGTCGCCGGTCGCGACCACGCAGTGCGGATGTGGACCACGTTCGGGCATACCCGAGCCTTGCGGTGCAGCATCCGCCAGGCTGTCGATGCCGCTGGCCACCACTGCTTTCGCAATCGACGCGCCGATACCGTCGTGGGGCCTCGAAGACGTCCACCGCCGCATAGCCGGTTCAGTCGCCCGCCTTGACCGGAACTTCTGCATGCTTGTCGGTTCGTACTCGCCGGCCAGGGCGGATCCGACGCCGTCACCGGCCGGCAACGCCCTGCTGATGAGGGTCGATGCCGGGCATCGAAAGAGGCTGGGAACGGGTGATTCGCCGCCCGAGACGTCTCTGCACCCGCGGGCCGCATGCCTCAAGTCGGTGATCGAGTGCCGGGTACTAGCGGGCACTGCCGATGTTGCGATCGGCGTCGGAGCCCTGGAGCATCAAGGTGGTCTCCTCGATGCGACTGAATCGGCCGTCGGGTGCAAGCTCGGCGAACACGTAAACCTCCATGCTCACCGTCGAGTCGTCCTTCTTCGTGATGTGCACGGTGTGCCGGTCGGCGTACTTGCTGCCGTCATACAGCTCGTCGTGAACCTCGACGTGGCCGCCGGCGACGATGGTGCGCACGTGGGTGATGTGCTCGACGAATCCGGCGCGGTCGTCCCACTGCCCGTCGGTGCGCTGGCGGTACTCCGGGGTGAAGTGGCGGTCGGCAGCCTCCTGCACGGTGAGGTCGCTGCTGAAGATCAGATCGGTGAGGGCGGCCTTTATGTCAGTGCGGATCATGGGACTTCCCTTTCGAGGACGAGAATGAGAAATGCGTGCGCCTCGCACGCTTCATCTTCACTGTAGCAGGCGATGCGTGCGCAGCGCACGCTATTCTTGGAGTGTGGAGAACGAGGTAGGACACGAGATCGCAGACGCGCTGGGCATCTTGCTGCGGCGCATCACTCGCGCACAGCTGCACAAGAAGCTCACCAAGGGCATGGGCGAGGCGGTGGACGAACTGACGTACCCGGTACTCAGCGCACTTGCCCGGACCGGACCCCGCAGCGCGGCCGACCTGGCCCCCGACGTCGGAGTCGACCGCTCCGGCGTCACCCGCCGCGCCTCCCGGCTGGAGGCCGCCGGCCTTATCCGTCGCGAGACGGACCCCACCGACCGACGCGCACACCTACTCGTCCTCACCGAGCAGGGCGAACTCGTAGTGGCAGAACTGCGAACACGTCTGGCTGCCCACATCGTGGCGAGCCTGTCCTCGTGGCCGCCGGGCGAAGCCGAGACATTCGCTCACCACCTGCGCCGCTTCACAAGCGATGGCCCGTTCACATGACTTGGCCGCGTTGGCGTTGTCGTCGTTCTGGCAAGCCGTCAGGGACAGCCCGCCACGACGCGACGGTGGCGGCGTGGGTACGGCCCTCGGATCGCGTCATGCCCCTTCTTCTCGGGACTTGACAGACGACAGCGGTCCGCGAGGGGCGAGACATACCACCTGCCGAGATCGGGCACGACCTCCTGCTCGCCCACGACCCGAGGAACCCTCAACATCAGGCGGCGCCTATCCCTACCTGCGACGTCCCGTGGTTTCGGGGGTGAAGAGCCCGTGAGATTGCCAGGAATACCTGGGGGTGGCTACGTGGTGTTCTTCCGGTGGCGTTTGTCGATGACCGGGGGAGGGACTCTGAAGGCAGGTCGGAGATCGAAGTCGATGAAATTTGGTTCTGGCTCAACTTCTGTGACTCGTCCACTCTGAGTGACTGCTCAGCCTCTTCGGGAGGTACGCGAAGGAGCCCGAAATTGAGCCGTGGGCTGGGTGGTTGGGCCGACAGTTCGGGTCCAGGGAAGAGGTCGTGCTCTGGCTGCAGGAGCTGTTGTTCCCGTCGATTGCGGACGTCGCAGTGCTGTCGATAGACGTGAACATCAAGATCGTCCGAGTTGACGCGCAATGCACCATGGACGGCGCAGTGTGCCCGGCGTGCGGGAACTGGTCGAGCCGGGTTCACGGTTCCTACCTGCGGTTCCCCACTGATGTGCCGATCGCCGGACGAAGCGTTGTTCTTCAACTGCGGGTCCGCCGCTTCGCCTGCGGGAACGCAGGGTGCGGGCGTCGTACCTTCGTCGAGCAGATACCCGGGCTGACCCGTCGGCACGGCCGGCGGACCGAGCGTCTGCGTTCCGCTCTGGCCGTGGTCGGTCTCGCCTTGGCAGACCGGGCCGGTGCCCGACTGGCCTCCGCTCTTGGGATGTCCGTCAGCCGGAGCACGGTCTTGCGCCTGGTCGACTCGCTCCCAGCGCCGGAGGTTCCGGCACCTCGGGTGGTCGGCGTCGATGAATACGCCACCGCAAGGGTCGCCGCTACGACACCGTGCTCGTGGACGTCGAAACCCGCCGCCCCATCGACCTGCTGCCCGACCGGGGCGTCCAGCCTGGCCGCCTGGCTGGCTGACCGGCCAGGAATTGAGGTCGTTTGCCGCGACCGGGCGCCCTTCTTCGCCGAAGGCGCCCGGGTCGGCGCACCACAGGCTGTTCAGGTCGCTGATCGCTGGCATTTGCGGCGCAACCTGGGTGAAGCCGCAGAAAAATGCATCACGCAACACCGCTCCTGCCTGCGCGTACCGCTGTCGCTGCCAGACTCCAGCGAAGCATCAGACAGCGCGACTGATGGGGAGTCGGATTCGCCGTGGCCGACCGGACACCGCTTCGCAGCCCGGACCCGCGACAGGCACGCTTTCATCCACGCGCTCCTGGCTGCCGGCCATAGTCAGCGGGCCATCGCCCGCCGGCTCGGCATGGGCGGAAACACCGTGGCCCGCTTCGCCCGGGCCAATACGCCGGAGGACCTCTTCCGCGGCCAGTGGCAAAGCCGCCGCACCAAGCTGGACGAGTACAAGCCGTACCTCCACGAACGCTGGGCCGAGGGATGCAACAACGCCTGGACGCTCTGGGAGGAGATCAAGGAGCACGGCTACACCGGCGGATACGGAGCTGTCCGCGCACACCTCCGCCCGCTCCGCTCCCACCAGCAGCCCGTCGGGGCCCGGCCGCCCTCCGCCCGCACCATCGCCGCCTGGATGCTCGCCCACCCCGACGGACTTCCTGAACACGAGCGACTGCAGCTCAAGTCCGCGATCGCGCACTGCCCCGAACTCGACGCCCTGGCCCGTCACATCCGCAGCTTCGGGGGCATCCACGCTCAGCTGCGCGGGGAGGAACTCACCGACTGGCTCGCCGCCGTCCGCCAGGACGATCTGCCCAGCCTCCACACTTTCGCCAGCGGACTGGAGCTGGACATCGAAGCAGTCACAGCCGGTCTGACTCTTCCTTGGAACTCTGGTGTCGTCGAAGGCCACCTCAAGGGTCTGTCAAACGAGCGGCTCTGTCGAATTTTCGGTGGTGACGCAGCGTCGCGACTATCCGAGCAGGATGTGGTGGCGGAGGAGCGGGACGTGTGCCCGGCCGTACATTTGTCGCGCCAGCAGCTTGGTCTTCGTGTTGACGCCCTCGGTGGGGCCGTTGCTGACAGGGAGGGTGAGCCCGGCGACGGCGGCCTCCAGGTCGTGCTCGAGCCCCTTGAGGAAGGGGTCGAGCTCGGGCAGGTGGGCCGCGCGGACCTCGGCTGTCCAAGCGCCGAGGTCTTTGCCGCGGCGCTCGGCCATGAGCTCGGCGAACTCGGATACGAGGCGGGCAAGGGCGGTCATCTCGCGGCAGGCAGCGAGGAGTTCACTGAGGTGAGCGCGGTTGGTCTCGGACAGCGCCTCGGGCCGGGTCATGATCCATGAAGTGAGACGGCGCGGGGAGGGCATGATCCTGTCGCCTTCGAGGCGGCCCTGGTTGACGTACTTGTAGAGGAGATTGACGCTGCCGGTGTAACCGAGAGCGCGGATCTCCGCGTAGAGCTGCCGTACCGCTACGCCGGGCTCTTCTGCGCGGCGCCGGCGCAGGTGGTCGCGGTACGGGTCGACCTGGCAGGCTCGGTACTGGGGCGGGCGGCGTAGCCGGTTGGGCTCGGGTGCGCGGGCGTATCGCTTGACCGTGTTCAAGGCGAGGTTCAGTCTGCGAGCGCAGTCCAGCACGCCCACGCCGTTGTCGAGGAGTTCGTGGACGGCATGCCAGCGTTGAAGGGTGGTGCGCTCGCGGGTCAGCTCCCGTCGCTTCGGCCCGGCTTTCGCCCAGCAGGCGCTGTGCGCCGCGACCGCCTTCTCGACTCCCCACGCGAGGCCGTTCCACAGGTGCCAGCGGTCGCTGACCTGCACGGCGTCGGGCAGGGCACGGCGGATCGCCTCGGCGTAGGACTGGGAGCCGTCGCGGCACACGATCTCGGCGCCGGGATGGTCGCGCAGCCACTTCTCCAGAGTGTCGGACAGGCGGTCGGGCAGCACGTCGATCCGCTCGTGCGTCTCGGCGTCGATCAGCCCCGTGGCATAGCAGTGGCGGCGCCGCAGCGCGAAGTCGTTGACACTCAGCACTGGGCACCCTCAGCGCGGGCAGCGGAATGCGGAGCAGGGCGCGCAGCGCGGTGTGATGGGACAGGACCACGCCCAGGACCGACAACAGCCTCGCACCCGCGCGACCTGCTAACTCCCGCACCACAGCGGCAACCTGACTGCTCAAACGCGGCGTGCGCCGCTGATACCTCGCGAGCACCCCGGGCACATGCTCGCGAAAGGTCTGCAGACAACCGCGGGTGGGGCCCACCAAGCGACGCACCCGCACGAGGACGATCACCCGTCGGCCGTCGTCGGCACGTCCGCCACCGTCCGGAGGTGGTAGCCGTGCACCCGCTGAGACGATGCCCCGCAGACCGGGCAGCAGGCCGGGCCATCCGGTGTCCGCGTCCGCACCATGATGCAGACATCTTCGTTCGACAACGTCCTCGATGACGAGCGGCGACAGTCCTGAAAACACCGTGCTCACAAGCTCTTTGACATCCATCACGTGATGTCAAAGAGGCTGCCTACGACGCTGCGTCACCACCGAAAATGCGACAGAGCCGAACGTCTTACAGTCCCCACGTCAACCGCATCAAGATGCTGAAGCGCCAGATGTTCGGCCGTGCCGGCTTTGCTCTCTTGAATAAGCGAGTACTCCTCGCTGCATGACGGGCGGTTGCCCGATTCAGGCGGTGACCTTGGCCGCAATCCTGGTGAGCAGCTTGTCGCGAACGATCGGCCACTCGTCTGTGAGCAGGCTGTAGTACAGCGAGTCACGGCGCGTGCCGTCTTGGCGCACCATGTGGCTGCGTAGCGTCCCTTCGTAGATCAGCCCCAGACGCGTCAAAGCCTGCTGGGACCGCTCATTGAGGTTGTCGGTGCGCAGGGCGATTCTGGTCAGGCCCAGATCGTCGAATGCATGGCCGAAAAGCAAGAGCTTGGATTCGGCGTTGTAAGGGCCTCCCCAGCAGGAGCGATCGAACCATGTCGCACCGATCTCAGCGCGGCCCTGAGCCATGTCAAGCTCGTACAGGCTGGTCGAACCGATCACCGCGCCGTCGGCCAGACGTTGGACCGCAAAGCACTGGCGGGCTGGATCCGCCAGCATCTGGCTGAGCATCGCCCGCATCTGTATCAGGGATTCAGGGCGAGGCCGGGGCATCCACCGCCATACCTCTGGATCTGATGCAGAGGGAAGGAGGGCCTCGGCATGGTCAACAGACAACGGAATAAGGCGAACACTGCGACCAGCGAGAGTGTCGTTACTCATGTCGACACGGTAGCTCTGACGTCACAGACGCACAGGTGAAGCGGTGATCACCGCCGACTTCTCACTCACGGTGTTCGTCTCACAGAGGTTGAGCCAGAACCAAAACTCGTGAACATCACCCGACTGGGGATCCGGTTGCCTCCCACACCCGTAAGCAACTGACTTCAACGACTCGTGAATAAGGCCAGCAGGCCCTCATCGACCGGCTGAACGGCCTGCGGTGAGCATGCCGGTCAGAAGGCGGCGAAGGTGCCCTGGATGGCGTTCTGCTGCCGCTTGCACGACGCACTGCGGTGCACGGAGATCAACATGGGGGTCAGAACTGGCCGAAAGCGATAGCAGAGCTTCGTGAGGTCGTTGAGGGTTGTTCGTGGCGCCCCCGTGGCAATTGTCGAAGAAGCACGGATGTGGCTGACCTGCGGCGATGTAGGCCGCCAGGGTGCCTACTGCCCGGCTTCGTGCGACAGGGCTGTTGCCGGAGGAAGCCGGGCGTAGGTCGATGGTGATCGTCTTCCCAGATCTTGAAACGGCCATGGCCGGGTGTGATGCAAGGATCGGCAGACCGTGGTCGAGGAGTCCCTCGGCGGCGCATCGTTCTTGTCGTGCCCGCAGCTTGATCACCCGCGGGCGTGCTGATCCCGCAGAGAGCAGGCGACGATGGATAACGGCTTCGAACTCCGGGGAACCCACGAAAAAGGAGAGGGTGTTTTCGCCACCCGGCTTTTCCAGATCGATGGGACGGTGATGGTTGGTGTCATCGACCGTGAACTGGACCGCAATCACTCCCACGCCTCCCAGGTGAGTGCGGGGCGTTTCGTGTTGCACGGCGGGCTCGTCTCGAAGGTGAACCACTCGTGTGAACCGAACTGCGGGATCCGCCTCAATGCCAGTGGTGCTCACGACTACGTCGCCCGCGCACCCATCGCCGCAGGCGACGAGATCACTTTTGACTATGCGATGCGGAACTACTCGGTCGACTACTTCGCCGCCCGCTGCAGGTGCGGCTCGCGCCGCTGCCGTGGCCGTATCACCGGCTGGCGGGATCTACCGGCCCAACGCAAAGCGGACTACCACGGCTTTGTCGCCCCCTACCTCATCGAGATCGACCAGGCCCATACGGCCCTGGCCGCCCGCCGAGACAGCCGGGGGTAGCCCGCCCGGCCGTGCGGCGTGAGACCTTCATGACCACGATGACGCTGCGGCCTGTGAGGCCTACGGCCGGTGATCCGGATCGCCCGTACCCTTGGCCGTACCGACATCGGGCTGCCGCCCGGTGGGGCGGCACCATATGGCGGTGCCGAAGACTGGAGGCAACATTTCATGCTGATCGCTCAGCGTCCCACTCTCACCGAAGAGATCGTGGACGCGTACCGCTCCCGGTTCGTGATCGAGCCGCTGGAGCCGGGCTTCGGCTACACCCTCGGCAACTCCCTGCGTCGTACCCTCCTCTCCTCGATCCCCGGCGCCGCCGTCACCAGCATCCGGGTCGACGGCGTGCTGCACGAGTTCACCACCGTGCCGGGCGTCAAACAGGACGTCACCGACCTCATCCTTAACATCAAGCAGCTCGTCGTCTCCTCCGAACACGACGAGCCGGTCGTGATGTACCTGCGCAAGCAGGGGCCCGGCGTGGTCACCGCGGCCGACATCGCCCCGCCGGCCGGCGTCGAGGTGCACAACCCCGACCTGGTGCTGGCCTCGCTGAACGCCAAGGGCAAGCTCGAGATGGAGCTGACGGTCGAGCGCGGACGGGGCTACGTCTCCGCCGTACAGAACAAGCAGCAGGGCCAGGAGATCGGCCGCATCCCCGTCGACTCGATCTACAGCCCGGTGCTCAGGGTCACCTACAAGGTCGAGGCGACCCGCGTCGAGCAGCGCACGGACTTCGACAAGCTGATCGTCGACGTCGAGACCAAGTCCGCGATGCGTCCGCGTGACGCGGTGGCCTCGGCGGGCAAGACCCTGGTCGAGCTGTTCGGTCTGGCCCGCGGGCTGAATGTCGAAGCCGAGGGCATCGAGGTGGGCCCGTCGCCGACGGATGCCGCGCTGTCGGCCGACCTGGCGATCCCGATCGAGGAGCTGGAGCTTACCGTCCGTTCCTACAACTGCCTGAAGCGCGAGGGCATCCACTTGGTGGGTGAGCTCGTTGCGCGCAGCGAGGCGGACCTGCTCGACATCCGCAACTTCGGTGCGAAGTCGATCGACGAGGTCAAGGAGAAGCTGGCCGGTATGGGCCTGGCGTTCAAGGACAGCCCGCCCGGATTCGACCCGACCGCTGCGGCCACCGCCTTCGGCGCAGGCAACGACACGGGCTTCGCCGAGACCGAGCGGTACTGAACCGCTCCGACGGCATCGTCACGCGGCTCATTCTCGGAACGGCCGTGATCAGCGTCCCGCTATCCCGTTCGGCCGTATCTCGGCCGATCCTCAACATCGATTCGTACCGAAAGAGGTACCTGGCGGCATAGGGCTCCCCGCCCGCACCGCACCGGCAGCACGAACGCGACGAGCTGTCCTCGAAGGCGCACGGCCCGCAGCGGAGCCGATCGGGCTGCTCGGCGAAAAGCACGACCGGTGCCGGGTTCCGCAGATGCTCTCACACCAGCAGACGATCCTCTTCCTTGGCTTGGTAGAGGGCCGTCACCGCGGCCCGGAACCACTCAAAGAGCGTTTTATCCAGAACAGGCTGTTTGATTCCGGTTCGCCGATGAGTCAGTGCGGTGCGCCTGGGGGCGGTCGGACTCCGATGTGGCTGGCGGGGTGCGTGACCACGCTGAAAGATCCGTTTGGCTCGCATTACTCCTGCCTCATCCCAAGAAGACCCGAATCGGAGGGAGGGCGAGCCAGTCCGGATGCTGGCAACCCTTCAAGAGTGCCCCGCAGTTCACGCTGGGGCTGCGCTGGATTCGTTTTAGCTAGCAACTACTTAGCAGACGGAAAATGGCCTTGCGTTTCCTCACCCAGTTCGCCCTGTCAGATCTCCCTTGCGAGGCGCTTGGCATTCGAACCAAGTTTTCCGCTACCTCACGGACTGACCATCCGGAGGCGGGGGCAAGACCGTCGCGACCGGCGGGCTATTTTCAAGCCTCTCTTCCGTCACGCCACCAGGTGGCTGCCTGTCACCCGGATTCAGGAAGAGGATCATGAAAACTGCCATTGGTAGATCAGCATTCGCAGGCTTTGCGGCGCTCTGCTTACTCGGAGCCTTGCCGAACAGCGGCCATACTGCAGAAATCGAGAAATCTGCAAGTGATTCAGCACGGCCTGACGCCTTCGACACCTATGTGGTCATGTCGAACGACGCCTACATCGAGAAATTCGGCGCAAAGAAGGCGATAGCAGAGGGTCTGCCGGTTTCCGGCGGTACCCCTTCCGTTGCCAGCGGAACCGCTCATGGACGCAGCACTGTTCCCGACCCGAATATACCGTGGCACCACATCTACTGGACGGCGATTGACTGGGACGGACACGACATTCCCTCGCGTCGCGGCAACGCCGATTTCGGTGTGAAACACGCCTGTTCGAAACACAACGCCTGCGAAAAGACGGTCATAACCGCCGCGTACAACGGGAATGCGGACCGGCATCCCAGGCCCACGCGCTACGAGTACGACACCGTCGTCGCCACCAGCCAGGGCGGCATTCGCCTCACTGTGACGAGTGTCGCCGAACAGGGAACCTACGGGCCAGGCCCCACCGCCCCCACACCCCCGACGGCCGCCCGATCGGCACCGTCACCGTGTTCTGCCGGGGCCAGACGGTCTGCCCCGATTGGGTCAACGACCTGTAAAAATCTGGTAGCTGTGCCAGCAGGCCGAGCCAGGTGTCATGCTTTACCGCATGGACAAACACTTCGCTCGAGTCCTGCTGGCACTGCGCCGTTTCATCGCTGCCCCATTGCCTGGCACCCCATACCGGATTCGCGGTCTGATCCGGATCGAGAATGAGCGGATCCGGGTAAAACTGGGTGGCGAGGGAAATGCAGAGGGATTCATTTCTCTCGATCTCCCCGTCTGCCAGCCCGGCAGCGATGAGCAGTTCGGTGTGTGGTGGTACGTCGCCGCCGTAAGACGATTCGCGCTCCATACTTGCGATACGGCGGAGCGAAACCTTGCCAGCAGAGTCATTGACGGAGTCGACTTGCTTGCGTCCGGTATTCTGCTGCCAGACGGAGAGGTCTCACCCGATGATTCGGTGGACTACATTATTGCCGATCTGGTTGGGGACCCGCTGTGGTACGAGGCCGAGGCATCCGCCTATCCGGAACTGTACGAGCTCACGGGATTCGACTTGCGCAGCCGAGACACGTTGCGCGTCTACCTCCTCTACAAGGGAAGGACGATCGGTGTCGATCTGGCCACGGTGGACTCGGAGAGCGGTGCTCCCCGTAGCGTGAACTGGTGGGCTGCCACGAAGCTTGTTTCAGCCATCGACCCCGAAGACTCCACTCTCCTTGTCCATGAGGACCACGGAGCCGAAGACCCGCACTGCCAGGCCGTCTACGACCTCACCAACTGGGCCTGAGGAGCTGTGTCTGAGGGCTGCATGACAAGGTGAGCCGTGATTCGGTGCAGCTCATGGGCTTGTCGCGTGGGGGGGGTGCGCCCCAAGCGCCGGCAGGGGGGGAGTGGGTGGCGGGGGTTCCCGGGGGGGGCTTGGGAGGGAGGGCGGTGCGGGCGGTGGAGGTCCCG
>NZ_JBEZKA010000046.1:0-34989 GCF_040651435.1 Streptomyces sp. NPDC048479 | reverse complement strand
CTGGTTACGGGTGGTACGGGTGCGTTGGGTGGTCGGGTTGCGCGGTGGCTGGCCGGGGCGGGTGTGGAGCGTCTTGTACTGACGAGTCGTCGCGGGCCGGACGCTCCGGGTGCTGCAGAGTTGATTGCCGAGCTGATGGATCTCGGTGTGCAGGCTTCGGTGGTGGCGTGTGATGTGGCTGACCGTGAGGCGCTGCGTGTTCTGTTGGAGTTGGAAGCGGGTTCGCTGTCGGCTGTGGTGCACACGGCCGGTGTTCTGGACGACGGTGTCCTGGACGCCCTGACTCCGGACCGTATCGACAGCGTTCTGCGCGCGAAGGCAGTGTCGGCCCGCAACCTCCACGAGCTGACGGGTGAGCTCGGTATCGAGCTCACCGCCTTCGTCCTCTTCTCCTCCGTCACCGGTACCTGGGGTACCGCAGGTCAGGCCAACTACGCCGCCGCGAACGCCTACCTGGATGCTCTGGCCGAGCAGCGCCGTGCCGATGGTCTCGCGGCCACGTCGCTCGCGTGGGGCCCGTGGGCCGAGAGCGGCATGGCCGCCGACGAAGCGATGGACGCGCGGATGCGCCGGGGCGGCGTACCGCCCATGGGTGGCGACTCGGCCGTCAACGCGCTCCAGCGGGCCCTGGGCGCGAACGACACCGTCGTCACGGTTGTGGACGTGGACTGGGAGCGGTTCGCGCCCGGCTTCACCGCCGTACGCGCAAGCAGGCTCTTCGCCGAACTGCCCGAAGCCCGGCGCGCTCTCGCCCAGCGAGGTGACACCGCAGGTCAGGGCGGCGGCGCTGCTGCCCATGGCCATCACTCGATGGCCCAGCGGCTGGCGGAGCTGTCCGCTGCCGAGCAGGACCGGTTGCTGCTTGATCTCGTACGCAGGGAAGTGGCCGCGGTACTCGGCCATACCGGAGTGGAAAGCGTCGGCGCGGGAAGGGCGTTCAAGGAGCTCGGCTTCGACTCGCTGACCGCGGTCGAGCTGCGCAGCAGGCTCGGCGCGGCCGCCGAGCTGCGGCTCCCGGCCACGCTGATCTACGACTACCCCACCTCCGCCGCCCTGGCGGAGTACCTGCGGGGCGAACTGTTCGGCACGAAGACCGTGGTGACCGGACCGGTGGCGAAGGCCGTCGACGACGATCCGATCGCGATCGTGGCCATGAGCTGCCGCTTCCCGGGCGGGGTGCGGACCCCGGAAGACCTGTGGCAGCTCCTGGCGACCGGCGGGGACGCCATCGGGGAGTTCCCGGCCGACCGTGGCTGGGACGCGGAGTCGCTGTTCGGGCCGCAGTCCGCGCAGGATGCCCCGTACGCCCGCGAGGGCGGGTTCCTCTACGACGCCGCGGACTTCGACCCTGCTTTCTTCGGGATCTCGCCGCGCGAGGCGGTGGCCATGGACCCGCAGCAGCGGCTCCTCCTCGAAACGTCATGGGAAGCCTTCGAGCGGGCCGGGATCGACCCGTCCTCGATGCGGGGCAGTCAGGCCGGTGTCTTCGTCGGCACCAACGGCCAGGACTACCTCTCGCTCGTGCTGAACTCCGCAGACGGCGGTGACGGCTTCATGAGCACCGGAAACTCGGCGAGTGTCGTCTCCGGTCGGCTCTCCTATGTGTTCGGTATGGAGGGCCCTGCGGTCACGGTCGACACGGCGTGCTCCGCGTCCCTCGTGGCGCTCCATCTCGCGGTGCAGGCACTGCGTAATGGTGAGTGCTCGCTGGCGCTGGCCGGTGGTGTGACGGTGATGTCCACGCCGGGCGCGTTCGTCGAGTTCAGCCGTCAGCGTGGTCTTGCGGAGGACGGCCGTATCAAGGCGTTCGCTGCGGCTGCGGACGGTACGGGGTGGGGCGAGGGTGTCGGCATGCTGCTCGTCGAGCGCCTGTCCGATGCACAGCGCAACGGCCACCCGGTGCTTGCCGTGGTCCGAGGCTCCGCCGTCAACCAGGACGGTGCGAGCAACGGACTCACTGCCCCGAACGGCCCGTCCCAGCAGCGCGTCATCCGGGCCGCCCTCGCCGGCGCGGGACTGTCGGCCGCGGATGTGGACGTGGTGGAGGCCCATGGCACGGGCACCAAGCTCGGCGACCCGATCGAGGCGCAGGCCCTGCTTGCCACCTACGGCCAGGGACGGCCTGACGGCCGGCCGTTGCTGCTCGGCTCGATCAAGTCCAACATCGGCCACACTCAGGCCGCAGCCGGCGTGGCGGGTCTGATGAAGATGGTGCTGGCGATGCAGCACGGGGTGCTGCCGCAGACCCTGCACGTCGACGAGCCGACCCCGCACGTCGACTGGACGGCGGGCGACATCGCCCTGCTGACGGAGAAGCGGGAGTGGCCGGAGACCGGCCGTCCGCGCCGGGCGGGCGTCTCGTCGTTCGGTGTGAGCGGTACGAACGCCCACACCATCCTGGAACAGGCACCGCCGGTCCAGGAGCCGGGCGAGTCCGGCGCCGAGCGACCGGAGAACAGCCCTGCCACCTCGGCGTGGGTTCTCTCGGGCAGGACCGAAGCGGCCCTGCGCGACCAGGCGGAACGCCTGCGCGCCCACCTCGACGCCCACGGCGACCTCCGCCCGGTGGACGTCGGTCACTCGCTCGCGACCGGCCGGGCAGCGCTCGACCACCGTGCCGTGCTCGTGGCAGGAGACCGCGATGAGTTCCGCCAGGCGCTGACCGCTCTGGCGACGGGCGAGTCCGCCACGCAGGTGGTACAGGGTGTGGCGGGCTCGGACCAGCAGACGGCGTTCCTGTTCACGGGGCAGGGCAGCCAGCGGCTCGGCATGGGACGTGAGCTGTACGAGGCGTATGCGGTGTTTGCGGATGCGCTGGATGAGGTGTGCGCTCGTCTGGACCTTGAAGTGCCGCTGAAAGACGTCCTGTTCGGGTCCAACGATGATGCTCTCGACCAGACGGCTTACACACAGCCTGCGCTGTTCGCGGTGGAGGTGGCTCTGTTCCGGCTGGTGGAGAGCTGGGGCCTGAAGCCGGACTTCCTGGCCGGTCACTCCATCGGCGAGATCGCCGCAGCTCACGTGGCCGGGGTGCTGTCCCTGGACGATGCCTGCACGCTGGTCGCCGCCCGTGGCCGTCTGATGCAGTCGCTGCCCGCCGGTGGCGTGATGGTCGCGGTGCAGGCATCGGAGGACGACGTTCTGCCGCTGCTCACCGACCGGGTGAGCATCGCCGCCGTCAACGGTCCGCAGTCGGTCGTCATCGCCGGCGACGAGGACGCGGCTGCTTCGATCGCAGACAGCTTCGAGGTTCAGGGCCGCAAGACCAAGCGCCTGACAGTCAGCCACGCCTTCCACTCGCCGCACATGGACGGCATGCTCGCCGACTTCCGCAAGGTCGCCGAGGGCATCTCGTACGAGTCTCCGCGCATCTCCATCGTCTCCAACCTGACCGGCACGCTCGTCACCGACGAAATGGGCTCGGCCGACTTCTGGGTCCGGCATGTCCGCGAGGCTGTCCGGTTCCTGGACGGCATCCGCACCCTGCAAGCCGCAGGCGTCACCACCTACATCGAACTCGGCCCCGACGGGGTCCTGTCCGCCATGGCCCAGGACTGCCTCACCGGCGACACGGACGCGAGCATCTTCGCGCCCGCCCTCCGCAAGGGACGTTCCGAGCCAGAGACCCTGACCACCGCCCTCGCCCACGCCTATGGTCACGGCTCGCCGGTCGACTGGCGAGCGTACTTCTCCGGTACCGGTACTGGTCCCCGCCGCGTCGACCTCCCCACCTACGCCTTCCAGCGTGAGCGCTACTGGGTCGATTCCTTCGCCGAGTTCGACGACGTCGCCTCGGTCGGAATCGGGTCGGCCGGGCATCCGTTGCTCGGTGCGGCGGTCGAGCTGCCCGACTCGGACGGGTTCCTGTTCACCGGGCGGCTTTCCCTCCGTACGCACCCCTGGCTCGCTGATCACGTGGTGGCGGACACCGTCGTGGTGCCCGGCGCCGCCTTCGTCGAGCTGGCGATCCGGGCAGGGGATGAGGTCGGGTGCGAGGTCGTCGAGGAGCTGACGCTCGAAGCGCCGCTCGGGCTCCCCGAGACGGGCGCCGTACAGCTCCGCCTCACCCTGGGAGCGGCGGACGGCCAGGGGCGCCGTCCGGTGCAGGTGCACAGCCGTGCGGAGGCGGCCGGTTCGGCCGGGCTCGCGGGCGGGGCATGGTCCCGTAATGCGAGCGGGCTCCTCGCCACCGGCACCGCCGGCGACACCGACGCCGACGCCGGTACGGCTGTCGGCGCCGACCAGTGGCCCCCTGCCGGAGCCGAGCAGGTTTCCATCGACGCGGTGCTCGACCGGCTGACGGCCGCCGGGCTTTACCACGGGCCTGCTTTCCGGACCCTGACCCAGGTGTGGTTGCGGGGCGAGGAGGTGTTCGCGGAGGCCCGGCTCTCCGACGAACTGCATCCGTCCGCAGGCCGGTTCGCTCTGCACCCGGCCCTGCTCGACGCCGCCTCGCAGGCGCTGGCGGCCGGTCCGCAGGGTGCGGCCGACGTCGGCGGCACGGGCAGGACACCGCTCGTCTGGCGCGGAGTGCGGCTGCACGCAGTCGGGGCGGACGCTCTGCGTCTGCGGATCACCCCGGGTGGAGAGGACACCGTCTCCGTCGCACTGGCCGACGAGCAGGGCGCGCCCCTCGCGTCGGTCGAGGCGCTGGTGACGGAGGAGGTCGACGCCGAGCGGTTCGCGGTCGTCCCGGACGGCGGCCACGAGTCGCTGTTCCGGCTCGGCTGGGTGCGGACAACGACTCCGGCGCAGCCGGCTGCCGCTGCCTTGACGGTCGTCGGCGATGTCGGCAGGGATGTCGGTTGTGACCGCGGCGGTGACGGTCGCTCCCTTGTGGGCGCGCTGGGGGCCACGGGTCTCACCGCCGAGGCGTACGACGATCTCGACGCGCTCGACGCGGCCGTCGCGGCCGGGCGGGCGATGCCGGAAACGGTGTGCGTTCCGTTCATCGCGGCCACGGATGCGCCTGCTTCCGCCGACTCGGCGGAGGAGGCCGCGCGCCTCGCACACGAGGTGCGCGAGGCGACGCACCGCGCGCTCGCGACGGTGCAGAGCTGGCTCGACAACGGCCGGTTCGCCCACGCGCGCCTGGTCGTCGTCACCCGGGGAGCCGTGGCCACGGACGGGGACACCGAGGCCGGCGACCTGGCGCACGCCCCGGTGTGGGGTCTGCTGCGCGCGGCGCAGACCGAGAACCCCGACCGGTTCGTTCTCATCGACCTCGACGGTGATGACGCCTCCTACCGGGCGCTGCCCGCTGCCGTCGCCTCGACCGAGCCCGAACTGGCCGTACGCGGGGGTGCGGTGTACGCCCCCCGCCTGCTCAGGACAAGCGCGGAGGCGGCCTCGGGCAACGGCCGCCGTATCGATCCCGAGGGCACGGTCCTCATCACCGGGGCGAGCGGCGGACTCGCCGCGCTCTTCGCGCGCCATCTGGTCGCCGAGCACGGCGTCCGGCATCTGCTGCTCACCAGCCGCCGGGGTGCCGAGGCCGACAGCGCGGCGGAACTCACCGCGAGCCTGGCCGAGTTGGGCGCGCAGGTCACCTGGGCGGCATGTGATGTGGCCGACCGGGACGCGCTGGCCGCGCTGCTCGAGTCCGTACCCGCCGAGCATCCGCTGACGGCGGTCGTGCACACCGCGGCCGTCCTGGACGACGGAGTCGTGGACCTGCTCACCCCCGAGCGGGTGGACCGGGTCCTGCGGCCCAAGGCCGAGGCGGCGCTCCATCTGCACGAGCTGACCCGCGATCTCGATCTGTCGGCGTTCGTCCTCTTCTCCGCAGCGGCCGGCACGCTCGGCGGCGCGGGGCAGGCCAACTACGCGGCGGCCAACGTCTTCCTCGACGCCCTCGCCCGGCACCGCAGGGCTCGCGGGCTCACCGCACTGTCCCTGGTCTGGGGCATGTGGGCCGAGGAACGCGGCATGGCGGGCCGGCTGACCGAGGCCGAGCTGGGCCGGGCCGCGCGCGGCGGTGTCGCACCGCTCTCGTCGGCGGACGGGCTGGCGCTCTTCGACGCGGCCCTCGCGGCGGACGAGGCCGTACTCGTACCGGTCGGGATCGACGTCCCGACCGTGCGGGCCCGTGCTGCGGACGGCGGCATCCTGCCGATGTTCCGCGGTCTGGTACGGACTCCGGTGCGCAGGTCCGCGCGGAGCGCGGGTCGTCCGGCGGAGGCCGTGGCCACGGACGGCGCGGGGGAGGAGCGGACGCTGGCCCAGCGGCTCACCGCGCTGTCGGCCGCCGAACGGGAGCGGACCGTACTGGACCTGGTGCGCGGTCAGGTGGCCGCCGTACTCGGATACAAGTCGGCCGAACTCATCGGTGGCGGGCAGGCGTTCAAGGAACTCGGCTTCGACTCGCTGACCGCGGTCGAGCTGCGCAACCGGCTCGGTGCGGCCAGCGGCCTGCGGCTGGCGGCCACGCTCATCTACGACTACCCGAACCCGGCCGCTCTCGCCCAGCACCTGCTGAGCGAGGTGGCTCCGGACACGGCGGAGCGCAAGATTTCCGTACTGGAGGAACTCGACCGGCTGGAGAGCACCTTCTCCTCGCTGGCTCCCGCGGAGCTGTCCGCGGCCGCCGGCGACGAGGCCGCGCACGCGCGGGTGGCGGTGCGCCTCCAGGCCCTGCTGGCCCAGTGGAACGACGCCCGTCAGGCGGAGGGTGAGACCGGAGCCAACCAGATCGAAGAGGCGAGCGACGACGAGCTGTTCGCCCTCATCGACAAGAAGTTCGGCCAGGGCTGAACCGTAGCCCCGGACGTACCGCCGGCACCCCCCGGCGGTACGTCCACCCCCTGCCTCCTGAGATATGCCCCCTCAGAAATGCCCCCTGAGATCTGCTCCCTGAGATCCGAGACCCGAGACATTCCGAGTACGTGCGAATACCTCCACGATCTCGACCATGCGAATAGGTGAAGCGCCAGTGGCGAACGAAGCAAAGCTCCGCGAGTACCTCAAGAAAGTCACGACGGATCTCGACGAGGCATACGGACGTCTGCGGGAAATCGAGAGCCAGGCCCATGAGCCCATTGCCATCACGGCGATGAGCTGCCGCTTCCCGGGCGGCGTGCGGTCTCCCGAAGAGCTGTGGGAATTGCTGCGCCACGGTGGGGACGCGCTCACCGAATTTCCCACGGACCGTGGCTGGGACCTCGACAACCTGTTCTCGGACGACCCCGACGACCAGGGCACGTCCGTCACCCGCGAAGGCGGATTCCTCGGCGACGCGTCCTCGTTCGACGCCGCGTTCTTCGGGATCTCGCCGCGTGAGGCCATGGCGATGGACCCGCAGCAGCGGCTGCTCCTGGAGACCTCGTGGGAGGCGTTCGAGCGGGCGGGCATCGACCCGCAGACCCTGCGCGGCAGCCAGTCCGGCGTGTTCGTCGGGATCAACGGCTCGGACTACCTCACCCCGCTCCTGGAAGCGGCCGAAGACTACGCGGGGCACCTGGGCACCGGCAACGCCTCCAGTGTGATGTCCGGCAGGCTCTCGTACACCTTCGGCCTCGAAGGCCCGGCGGTCACGGTCGACACCGCCTGCTCGGCCTCGCTGGTCGCCCTGCACCTTGCCGTGCAGGCGCTGCGCGCCGGGGAATGCTCGCTCGCCGTCGCGGGTGGTGTGCATGTGATGTCCACTCCGGGACTCTTCGTCGAGTTCAGCAAGCAGCGCGGGCTCTCCACGGACGGCCGCTGCAAGGCGTTCGCGGCCGACGCCGACGGATTCGGCCCGGCGGAAGGCGTGGGCGTCCTGCTGCTGGAGCGGCTCTCCGACGCCCTGAAGAACGGTCATCCGGTGCTTGCCGTGGTCCGTGGCTCCGCGATCAATCAGGACGGTGCGAGCAATGGTCTGACCGCGCCCAACGGTCCGTCGCAGCAGCGCGTGATCCGCCAGGCCCTGGCCAATGCCCGGCTTTCCACCGATCAGGTCGATGTCGTGGAGGCACACGGCACCGGCACCAGCCTCGGTGACCCGATCGAGGCACAGGCACTGATCGCCACCTATGGTCAGGACCGGCCGGCCGGCCGGCCGCTGCTGCTGGGGTCGGTCAAGTCGAACATCGGGCACACGCAGGCCGCGGCCGGTGTGGCCGGTGTCATCAAAATGGTGCTGGCGATGCAGCATGGCGTGCTGCCCCGGAGTCTTCACATCGACGAGCCGTCGCCGCACGTGGACTGGGAGTCCGGCGCGGTGTCACTGCTCACGGAGCAGACCGAGTGGCCCGAGACGACGCATCCGCGTCGTGCGGGTGTGTCGTCGTTCGGGTTCAGTGGGACGAATGCGCATGTGATTGTGGAGCAGGCTCCGGTGGTGGAGGAGTCCGGCGGGCCTGTGGTGTCTGTTGAGGGTTCGGGTCTTGCTGTGGTGCCGTGGGTGTTGTCGGGGAAGAGTGCGGGTGCGTTGCGGGCGCAGGCGGAGCGGTTGTCGGGCTGGCTTGCGGGTGCACCGGATGCTGGTGCGCTGGATGTGGGTTGGTCGTTGGCGTCGTCGCGGGCGGGGTTGGATCACCGGGCTGTGGTGCTGGGTGATTATGCGGCGGGTGTGGCTGCGGTGGCGTCGGGGGCGATGGCTGCGGGTGTGGTGACGGGGTCGGTCGTCGGGGGTAAGGCGGCGTTTGTGTTCCCGGGTCAGGGATCGCAGTGGCTGGGGATGGCTGTGGGTCTGCTGGATTCCTCGCCGGTGTTTGCTGCCCGGGTGGGGGAGTGTGCGAAGGCGCTGGAGCCGTTCACGGGCTGGTCGTTGGTGGATGTGCTGCGGGGTGTGGAGGGTGCGCCGTCGTTGGAGCGGGTGGATGTGGTGCAGCCTGCGTTGTTTGCGGTGATGGTGTCGTTGGCGGAGGTGTGGCGGGCTGCTGGTGTGCGTCCGGGTGCGGTGATTGGTCATTCGCAGGGTGAGATTGCTGCTGCGTGTGTGGCGGGGATTTTGTCGTTGGAGGATGCGGCGCGGGTGGTTGCGTTGCGGAGTCAGGCGATCGGCCGTCTGCTGGCGGGTCTGGGTGGCATGGTCTCGGTGCCTCTTGCGGCGGGGGATGTGCGGGAGCGGATCGCTCGGTGGGGTGAGGACCGGATTTCGGTTGCTGCGGTGAACGGGCCGTCGTCGGTGGTGGTTTCGGGCGAGGTCGAGGCCTTGGAGGAGTTGCTCGTCTCGTGTGAGGCGGACGGGGTGCGGGCGAAGCGGATTGCCGTGGACTATGCCTCGCATTCGGCGCAGGTGGAGTTGCTGCGGGAGGAACTTGCCGGGCTGCTTGCTCCGATTGCCCCGAAGGCGGCGGAGGTTCCGTTCCTGTCGACGGTTACCGGGGAGTGGGTGCAGGGTCCGGAGTTGGATGGCGGGTACTGGTTCCGCAATTTGCGTCAGACGGTGGAGTTGGAGCAGGCGACCCGGATGTTGTTGGAGCAGGGGTTCGGGGTGTTCATTGAGTCCAGCCCGCATCCGGTGTTGAGTGTCGGGATGCAGGAGACGGTGGAGGACGCGGGCCGTGAGGCTGCCGTTCTTGGGTCTCTGCGTCGGAATGAGGGTGGGCTGGAGCGTTTCTGGCTCTCCCTGGGTGAGGCGTATGTGCGGGGCGTGGGCGTGGACTGGGATGCGGTCTTCGCGGGCACCGGTGCTCAGCGGGTCGATCTGCCCACCTACGCCTTCCAGTCGCAGCGGTTCTGGCCCGAGGCGGCGCCTGTTGAGGCGGCTGCGGTTTCGGCGGGGAACGCGATCGATGCCCGGTTCTGGGAAGCCGTCGAACGCGAAGACCTCGAAGCACTGGCCGGCACCCTCGCCTTCGACACCTCCGATGCGATCGGTTCGTTGGAAACGGTCCTGCCCGCGCTGTCGTCGTGGCGGCGGCAAAGCCGTGAACAGTCCACCGTCGACGGCTGGCGCTACCGCGTCACCTGGAAGCGGATCCCCGAGCCCGCCACCGCCCGGCTCTCGGGCACCTGGCTGGTCGCCGTTCCCGAAGCCCTGACCGGGCCGGCCCACGCATGGGCCGAGGCCGTCCTGCGTACGGTCACCGATCGCGGCGCCGACGTCCGTACCGTGACCGTCTCCGCCGACACCGCCGACCGTGACCGGCTCACGGCGACGCTGAGGGCCGGGAAGGGCGAGACCGCGCCCGCCGGCGTACTCTCCCTCCTCGCCCTCGGCGGCGAGGGAGCCTTCGCCGCCGAGCTTGCGCTGTCCCAAGCCCTCGGCGACGCCGACGTGACCGCGCCCCTGTGGTGCGTCACGCGCGGCGCCGTCGCCACCGGCCGTTCCGAGCAGGTCGCGGACCCGGCGCAGGCGCTCGTTTGGGGGCTCGGGCGCGTCGCGTCCATGGAGCAGGGGGGACGTTGGGGTGGCCTGCTCGACCTTCCCGCCGACCTCGACGACCGTACGCTCGCCCGGCTCGCGGGCGTGCTGGCCGGTGACGGCGCCGAGGACCAGGTGGCGCTCCGCGCCTCGGGGTTCTTCGGCCGGCGTCTGGTCCGCGCGCGACTCGCGGACACCGCTGCGGTACGGGAATGGCGTCCGCAGGGCACGACATTGGTCACCGGCGGTACGGGCGCGCTTGGCGCGCATGTCGCCCGCTGGCTCGCCGAGAACGGCGCGGAACACCTGCTGCTCACCAGCCGCCGCGGCCTGGACGCACCCGGCGCGACCGAGCTCCGCGACGAACTGACCGCGCTGGGCACCCATGTCACCGTCACCGCCTGCGACATGGCCGACCGCGACGCCGTCACCGCCCTCATCGCGTCTGTCCCCGCCGACCAGCCGCTGACCGCCGTCATCCACTCCGCAGCGGTCGTGGACGACGGCGTCATCGAGACGCTGACCCCCGAGCAGGTGGAGGCCGTTCTGCGCGTCAAGATCGACGCGACGCTCCATCTGCACGAGCTGAGCCGTGATCTCGACCTGTCGGCGTTCGTCCTGTTTTCGTCCTTCGCGGCCACCTTCGGTGCCCCCGGACAGGGCAACCAGGCACCCGGCAACAGCTTCCTGGACGCCTTCGCCGAGTACCGCCGCGCGGCCGGACTGCCCGCCACCTCCATCGCCTGGGGCCCCTGGGGCAGCGCGGACGGCGACGACAGCGCTGCGGGCGACCGCATGCGCCGCCACGGCATCCTCGCGATGTCGCCCGAGCGGACCCTGGCTTCGCTTCAGCACGCCCTGGACCGCGACGAAACGACGCTGACCGTCGCCGACATGGACTGGAAGCGGTTCACCCTCGCCTTCACCGCCGACCGGGACAGGCCGCTGCTCCTGGAGCTTCCCGAGGCCCGGCAGATCATCGAGAGCGCGGAGCGTGAGTCCGCCGACGACCTGGCCGGAGGAGTGCCGCTCACCCAGCAGCTCGCCGGACTTCCCGAGGTCGAGCAGGAGCGGCTGCTCCTCGAACTGGTTCGTACCGCGGTCGCAGCGGTCCTCGGCCATCCCGACCTGGCGGCGGTCGAGGCCGGCCGGGCCTTCAAGGAGCTCGGCTTCGACTCGCTCACCTCGGTCGAACTGCGCAACCGGCTCGGCGCGGTGAGCGGGCTGAAGCTGCCCGCCAGTCTGGTCTTCGACCACCCGACGCCCGCCGCCGTCGCCGCCTATCTGCGTGCCGGGATCGTGCCGGACGCGGCGGCCGGTGGGGCCCCGCTGCTGGAGGAGCTGGACAAACTGGAAGCCGTACTGGAGCGGGGCACGGCCGACAACGTCGTACGAGCCCGGGTGACCATGCGGCTCCAGTCGCTGCTGGCGAAGTGGAACGAGAGCGAGGATCCGGCGGGCGCGGCGGCGCGGGCTGCGGCGGCCGACGGAAACGGAGCAGGAAGTGGGGCCGGGGCGGCGGACAGTGTCCTGGACGATGTCGAACAGCTCCAGGAAGCGAGCGACGAAGAGCTGTTCGCCTTCATCAACAAGGGTCTCGGCCGCGCCTGACCGGCGGCCGAATCCAGGGGGCCGGCCACCGCATTCGCCCATCGCCGTATCGAAGTGACCGAGTAACCAGGTATCGAACGGATACGGTTATTGACGGCGTGCCTGTTATTGGTCAGGATGGTCAGCCCCCTAGGCAATTCCCGTAGGGCAACTGCCCCCTACGCGCTCTCCCACCCAGGGGTGCGTAGGGGGCAGTTAGGGGTTGTCGGGGAGATTGAGCGGTGAATAGCCTGCCGCTGAGCAGTCGATTCGGTCATGACATGAAGCGGCTGTATACCCGATGTAATTCTCGGCTTTTTGTAAAACAGTTTCCTGTGCCGTCTGCTGCAAATGGGTGGTTGCGTTAAATGGCGAATGAAGAGACGCTGCGGGACTACCTGAAGCTGGTGACGGCGGATCTGCATCAGACGCGTCAGCGGCTGCGCGACGTCGAGGCGAAGAACCAGGACCCCATCGCCATCGTCGGCATGGGCTGCCGCTACCCCGGTGGTGTCAGCTCGCCCGAGGAGCTGTGGCAGCTCGTCGTCGACGGCGGCGACGCCATCACCGGCTTCCCCGCCGACCGCGGCTGGGACATGGAGACCGTCTACCACCCCGACCCTGAGCACCCGGGCACCAGCTACGCCAACCAGGGCGGCTTCGTCCAGGACTTCGCGCGCTTCGACCCCTCCCTCTTCGGGATCTCGCCGCGCGAGGCGCTGGCCATGGACCCGCAGCAGCGGCTGCTCCTGGAAACCTCGTGGGAGGCGTTCGAGCGGGCCGGGATCGACCCGACCTCGATGCGCGGCAAGCAGGTCGGCGTCTTCGTCGGCACCAGCAACCACGACTATCTGGCCGCGCTGCTGAGTTCGTCCGAGAACGTGGAGGGCTACCTCGGCACCGGCAACGCGGCCAGCGTCGCCTCCGGCCGGCTCTCCTACACCTTCGGACTCGAAGGCCCGGCCGTCACCGTAGACACCGCCTGCTCGTCCTCCTCGGTCGCCCTGCACCTGGCCGTGCAGGCGCTGCGCAACGGCGAGTGCTCGCTCGCGCTCGCGGGCGGCGCCACCCTGATGTCGGCGCCCGGCACCTTCATCGACTACAGCAAGCAGCGCGGCCTGGCCACCGACGGCCGCTGCAAGGCTTTCTCGCCGGACGCCGACGGATTCAGCCTCGCCGAGGGCGTCGGCATCCTGCTCGTCGAGCGGCTCTCCGACGCCCGCCGCAAGGGCCACCCCGTGCTCGCCGTCGTCCGGGGCACCGCCGTCAACCAGGACGGTGCCAGCAACGGCCTGACCGCGCCCAACGGCCCGTCCCAGCAGCGCGTCATCCTCCAGGCTCTCTCCAATGCCCGGCTCACCCCCGACCAGGTCGACGCCGTCGAGGCCCACGGCACCGGCACCGGCCTCGGCGACCCGATCGAGGCGCAGGCGCTCATCGCCACCTACGGTCAGGACCGCCCCGACGGCCGGCCGCTGTGGCTGGGCTCGCTCAAGACCAACATCGGGCACGCACAGGCCGCCGCCGGAGTCGCGGGTGTCATCAAGAGCGTCATGGCGATGCGCCACGGTCTGCTGCCGCGCACCCTGCACGTGGACGAGCCGACCCCGCACGTCGACTGGGCGGCGGGAGAAGTGTCCCTGCTCACCGAGGCGCGGCTGTGGCCGCAGAACGACCAGCCGCGCAGGATCGGTGTCTCGTCGTTCGGCATGAGCGGCACCAACGCCCACATCATCCTGGAGAGCGCCCCGGAGACCGACGCCGACCAGCCGGCCGCCGCCGACTCACCGCAGACCCAGCGAACAGCCCTGCCCGTCGTCCTGTCCGGCAGGACCGAGGCCGCCCTGCGTTCCCAGGCTGCGGCGCTGCACACCCACCTCACGTCCCACCCCGGCCTCGGCATCGCCGACCTCGCCTACTCGCAGGCTCTCACCCGGGCCGCCCTCGACCGCCGGGCGGCCGTCGTCGCCCACGACCGCGACACTCTGCTGGCGGGGCTCGCGACACTCGCGGAAGGCCGCCCCTCCGCCGATGTGGTCGAAGGAAGCGCCACGGAAGGCAAGCTGGCGTTCCTTTTCACGGGGCAGGGGAGTCAGCGGCTGGGGATGGGGCGTGAGCTGTATGAGGCGTATCCGGTGTTCGCGGAGGCGCTGGATGCGGTGTGTGCGCGGCTGGAACTGCCGTTGAGGGATGCGCTGTTCGGGTCCGATGGTGATCTGCTGGATCAGACCGCGTACACGCAGCCTGCGTTGTTTGCGGTTGAGGTGGCGTTGTTCCGGCTGGTGGAGTCGTGGGGTCTGAGGCCGGACTTCCTGGCGGGGCATTCGATCGGTGAGATTGCCGCCGCGCATGTCGGCGGTGTGTTCTCTTTGGAGGACGCCTGCACGTTGGTGGCGGCTCGTGGGCGTCTCATGCAGGCGCTGCCGGCCGGTGGCGTGATGATCGCGCTCCAGGCATCCGAGGACGAGATCCTGCCGCTCCTCACCGACCGCGTGAGTGTTGCGGCCATCAACGGTCCGCAGTCGGTGGTCATCGCCGGTGACGAGGATGTGGCGGTTGCGATCGCCGAGTCCTTCGAGGCTCAGGGCCGCAAGACCAAGCGCCTCACCGTCAGCCACGCCTTCCACTCGCCGCACATGGACGGCATGCTCGACGCCTTCCGTACGGTCGCCGAGGGCATCTCGTACGAGTCCCCGCGCATCCCGGTCGTCTCCAACCTCACCGGCGCCCTCGTCTCCGACGAGATGGGCTCGCCCGACTTCTGGGTCCGCCATGCCCGCGAAGCCGTCCGCTTCCTCGACGGCATCCGCTGGCTGGAGAGCCGCGGGGTCACCACGTACATCGAACTCGGCCCCGGCGGCATCCTGTCCGCCCTCGGTCAGGACTGCCAGACCGCGACCGGCCCCCGCGCGGCGGTCTTCCTGCCCGCGCTGCGCACCGGCCGCGGCGAGGCATGGTCGCTGACCGCCGCCATCGCCGGCGCCCATGTGCGCGGCCTCTCCCCGGACTGGGCCGCCCGCTTCGCCGGGACCGGCGCACACCGCGTCGAACTGCCCACCTACGCCTTCCAGCGCGACCTGTACTGGCCCCGCGACCCCTTCACCGATCTGACGGAACCCGCCGACGGCAGCGAACTCGGCGCCACCGACGCCAAGTTCTGGGAAGTCGTCGACAGCGAGGACCTGGCCGCGCTCGCCGACACCCTCGGGGTCGACGGGGACGAGCCGCTCAGCAGCGTGCTGCCCGCGCTCTCCGCATGGCATCGCCGCCACCGCGACCGCGACACTGTGGACGGCTGGCGCTACCGCGTCACCTGGAAGCCGCTCACGGACACCACACCCGCGCCCCTCGCCGGGCACTGGCTCCTGGCCGTACCCGCCGGGCGCGCCGACGACCCGTGGATCGCGGCTGCCGAGCGGACGCTGACTGCGCGCGGTGTCACTGTCAGCATCCTCGCGCTCGACGCAGCTCTCGACGACCGTGCCGCTATCGCCCAGCGGATCGGCGAAGCCCTCACGGACGCCGAGGCACCCGCCGGGGTGCTCTCCCTGCTGGCACTCGATGAGCGGCCGCACCCCGAGGACCCGGCACTGTCCGCGGGGCTCGCCGCCACCACAGCCCTCGTCCAGGCGCTCGGCGACGCCGGCGTGGAGGCCCCGCTGTGGGCCGCCACCCGGGGCGCGGTCTCCACCGGCCGCTCCGACCGGCTCGTGGGCGTCGCCCAGGCCCAGGTCTGGGGCCTCGGCCGCACCGCCGCCCTCGAACTGCCCAGCCGCTGGGGCGGTCTCGTCGACCTGCCCCAGACTCCCGACGAGCGGGCGGCCGGCCGCCTCGCCGACGTCCTGGGCGGTCTCGGAACCGAGGACCACCTCGCCGTACGCTCCACCGGCATCTTCGTCCGCAGGCTGGCCCGCGCCACCCAGGAAGAGCGCCCCGCCACCGAGTGGACCACCGCCGGCACCGCTATGGTCACCGGCGGCACGGGCGCGCTCGGCCGGCAGGTCGCCCGCCTCCTCGCCCGCGCCGGAGCGGACCGTCTGCTGCTGGTCAGCAGGCGCGGCCCGGACGCCGAAGGCACGGGCGAGCTCGCCGCCGAACTGCGCGAGCTGGGCGCCGAGGTCACCTTCGCCGCCTGCGACGTCGCCGACCGCGACGCCGTCGCGGCGCTGCTCGCCTCCATCCCGGCCGAGCACCCCCTCACCACGGTCGTCCACGCCGCAGGCGTACTCGACGACGGCGTCCTGGACGCCCAGACACCGCAGCGCCTCGCCGGTGTCCTACGGCCCAAGGCGCACGCGGCACACGTTCTGCACGAGCTGACCTGCGACCTGGACCTCTCTGCGTTCGTCCTCTTCTCCTCCGTCGCCGCCGTCTTCGGCGCCGCCGGCCAGGCCAACTACGCCGCCGCGAACGCCTACCTGGACGCCCTCGCCGAGCAGCGCCGCGCCGACGGCCTGCCCGCCACCGTGCTCGCCTGGGGCGCCTGGGCCGACGGCGGCATGGCCACCGACGACCTCGTCGCCGAGCGCCTGCGGCTGGCCGGACTGCCCGCCCTCGCGCCCGAACTGGCTCTGTCCGCACTGCACACGGCGCTCACCCTGGACGAGACCGCCTCCGTCGTCGCCGACATCGACTGGGAGCGGCTGGCCCCCGGCCTCACCGCCGTACGTCCCTGCCCGCTGATCGCCGACCTTCCGGAGGCCACGCACGCGCTCGCCGCCGCCGAAGGGTCCGCCACGGCCGGCGACACCGCCGATACCTTCGCGCGGCAGCTCGCCGACGCCACCGCGGGCGAACGGGACCAGCTGGCCCTGGAGTTCGTACGCACCCAGGTCGCCGCTGTGCTCGGCTACGCCGGACCCGAATCCGTCGACCCCGGCAGCGCCTTCCGGGACCTCGGCTTCGACTCTCTCACCGCGGTGGAGATCCGCAACCTCCTGACCTCCCGCACCGGCCTGCGTCTGCCCGCAACGCTGATCTTCGACTACCCCAACTCCCTCTCCCTGGCCGCCTTCCTGCAGGGCGAACTGCTCGGCTCGCAGACACCCGGCTCGCAGACGCCGGATGCGGCTCGCCGCACCCTCGCGGCCTCCGGACCGGCCACCGACGACGACCCCATTGCGATCGTCGCGATGAGCTGCCGCTTCCCCGGCGGCGTGCAGAGTCCGGAAGACCTCTGGCAGCTGCTCGTCACCGGACGTGACGCGATCTCCGGGTTCCCCGCCGACCGCGGGTGGGACCTCGACGGGCTGTACGACCCCGAGTCCGTCGCCGAGAACACCAGTTACGTCCGCGAGGGCGGCTTCCTCGCCGACGCCACCGACTTCGACCCCGGCTTCTTCGGGATCTCGCCGCGCGAGGCGCTGGCGATGGACCCGCAGCAGCGCCTGCTCCTGGAAACCTCGTGGGAGGCGTTCGAGCGGGCCGGGATCGACCCCGCCGCCGTGCGGGGCGAGCAGATCGGTGTCTTCACGGGCACCAACGGCCAGGACTACCTCAACCTCATCCTGGCCGCCCCCGACGGCGTCGAGGGCTTCCTCGGCACCGGCAACGCCGCGAGCGTCGTCTCCGGCCGGGTCAGTTACGTCCTCGGCCTGGAGGGCCCGGCGGTCACCGTCGACACCGCATGCTCATCGTCGCTGGTCGCGCTGCACTGGGCGATCCAGGCGCTGCGACAGGGCGAGTGCACCATGGCGCTGGCCGGCGGCGTGACGGTGATGTCCACGCCCGCCTCCTTCATCGACTTCAGCCGTCAGCGCGGTCTTGCGGAGGACGGCCGTATCAAGGCGTTCGCGGCGGCTGCGGACGGTACGGGCTGGGGCGAGGGCGTCGGCATGCTGCTCGTCGAGCGGCTGTCCGACGCCCGCAGGAACGGCCACCCGGTCCTTGCCGTCGTGCGCGGCTCGGCGATCAACCAGGACGGTGCCAGCAACGGTCTGACCGCCCCCAACGGGCCGTCCCAGCAGCGCGTCATCCGTCAGGCCCTCGCCGGCGGCGGCCTGACGACCACAGACGTCGACGCGGTGGAGGCCCATGGCACGGGCACCAAGCTCGGCGACCCGATCGAGGCGCAGGCCCTGCTCGCCACCTACGGCCAGGACCGCCCCGACGGCCGGCCGTTGCTGCTCGGCTCGATCAAGTCGAACCTCGGTCACACGCAGGCCGCGGCCGGTGTCGCCGGTGTCATGAAGATGGTCCTCGCGATGCAGCACGGAGTGCTGCCGCAGACCCTGCACGTCGACGAGCCGACCCCGCACGTCGACTGGTCGGCGGGCGATGTGGAGCTGCTGGCCCAAGCCGTGGAGTGGCCGGAGACCGGCCGTCCGCGCCGCGCGGGCGTGTCGTCGTTCGGCATCAGCGGCACGAACGCCCACACGATCATCGAGCAGGCCCCGGAGGCCGTACCTTCAGCCCCGTCCGCGTCCGCGCACACCGATGGCCGCCCGCTGCCGTGGCGCCTCTCGGCGAAGAGCCAGGACGCCCTGCGCGACCAGGCGCGCCGACTGTACGCCCACGCGGAGCTGCACCCCGAACTGCGCGCTGCCGACCTGGGGTTCTCCCTGGCTGTCGGCCGCTCGGCGTTCGAACGGCGTGCGGCAGTGGTTGCTGCGGACCGTGAGGGTCTGCTGGCGGGGCTTGAGGCGCTTGCGGAGGGCGGTCCGGCGGCGGGTCTGGTGGAAGGTTCGCCGGTCGCCGGGAAGCTGGCGTTCCTGTTCACGGGGCAGGGGAGTCAGCGGTTGGGAATGGGGCGTGAGCTGTACGAGGTGTATCCCGTGTTCGCGGACGCGCTGGACGCGGTGTGCGCGCACGTGGACGGGTACCTCGAAGTGCCGCTGAAGGAGGTGCTGTTCGCGGCCGAGGGCGATGCCCTGAACGAGACCGCGTACACGCAGCCTGCGTTGTTTGCGGTTGAGGTGGCATTGTTCCGGCTGGTGGAGTCGTGGGGTCTGCGGCCCGATTTCCTGGCCGGTCACTCGATCGGTGAGATTGCTGCCGCGCATGTGGCGGGTGTGTTCTCGCTGGAGGACGCCTGCACGGTGGTGGCGGCTCGTGGCCGGTTGATGCAGGCGCTGCCGACGGGTGGCGTGATGATCGCGGTGCAGGCGTCGGAGGACGAGGTTCTGCCGCTGCTCACCGACCGGGTGAGCATCGCCGCCATCAACGGTCCGCAGTCGGTGGTCATCGCCGGTGACGAGGATGCAGCGGTTGCGATCGCGGAGTCCTTCGAGGCTCAGGGCCGCAAGACCAAGCGTCTGACGGTCAGCCATGCGTTCCACTCGCCGCACATGGATGGCATGCTCGACGCCTTCCGTACGGTCGCCGAGGGCATCTCGTACGAGTCCCCGCGCATCCCGGTGGTCTCCAACCTCACCGGGACCCTCGTCTCCGACGAGATGGGCTCCGCCGGCTTCTGGGTACGGCACGTCCGCGAGGCGGTCCGGTTCCTGGACGGCATCCGCACTCTGGAAGCCGCCGGCGTCACGACATACATCGAACTCGGCCCGGACGGCGTGCTGTCCGCCCTCGCCCAGGACTGCCTGACCGCAGACGCGGACACCGTCTTCGCGCCCGTCCTCCGCTCCGGCCGCCCCGAGGCCGAGACCGTCACCGCGGCCCTCGCCCAGGCTCACGTCCACGGCACCCCCGTCGACTGGGACGCGTACTTCTCCGGTACCGGCGCCCAGCGCGTCGACCTCCCCACCTACGCCTTCCAGCGGCAGCGCTACTGGCCCGCCGTCTCTTCCCTCTACCTCGGCGACGTCGAGGCGATCGGCCTCGACGACACCGGACATCCGCTCCTGAGCGCCGGTGTCGCCCTGCCCGAGTCCGACGGCATGGTGTTCGCCGGCCGGCTGTCGCTCGACACCCACCCCTGGCTGGCCGACCACGCCATTCTCGGCAGCGTCCTGCTGCCCGGTACCGCCTTCGTGGAGCTCGCGATCCGGGCCGGTGACCAGCTCGGCTGCGACTACCTCGAGGAGCTGACGCTCGAAGCGCCTCTGATCCTGCCCGAGCACGGCGGCGTCCAGCTGCGCGTGTGGGTCGGTGCCGCCGAGGAGGCCGGGCGTCGTCCGCTCGCCCTGCACTCGCGTGCCGAGGGGCTGGCGGCCGAGGAGCCGTGGACACGGCACGCCAGCGGTGTGCTCGCCGCAGGCGGGCGACCCCCGGCCGCCTTCGACCTGACGACCTGGCCCCCGGCCGGTGCCACCGAAGTGGAACTGGACGGGCGGTACGACGAGCTCGCAGGCATCGGATTCGCCTACGGGCCCACCTTCCAGGGCCTGCGTACGGCATGGCAGCGGGACGGCGAGATCTACGCAGAGGTCAGGCTGCCGGAGGGCGCCGAGGACGAGGCGGGCCGCTTCGGCCTGCACCCGGCGCTGCTCGACGCGGCCCTGCACGCCATCGGTCTGGGCGGTATCGGCGCGGACGACGGTCAGGGAAGGCTGCCCTTCGCCTGGACCGGGGTGTCGCTGCACGCGGGCGGCGCCGCCGCACTGCGGGTCCGCCTCGCACCGGCCGGTGCCGAAGGGGTCCGGCTGGAGATCGCGGACGCCTCGGGCGCCCCGGTCGCGGCCGTCGAGTCCCTCGGCCTGCGCCCGGTGACGGCCGATCAGCTCCGCGCGGCCCGCGCGACCTACCACGAGTCCGTGTTCCGCCAGCAGTGGACCGAGCTGCCGGGCTTCGGCGCTGACGCCGCCGCCCCCGCAGCCCGGTACGCGCTCCTCGCCGGAGACACCACACGGACCGAGGGCCGCTACCCGGACACCGACCGCTACCCGGACCTGGCGGCGCTTGCCGCAGCGGTCGAAGCGGGAACGGCCGTACCGGACGAGGTCTTCATCGAGCTCGAGCCCGCGCCGGCGCCCGGGGTTCTCTCCGCGCCGGCCGTGCACAGCGCTGCCCATGACGCGCTGACGCTCACCCAGACCTGGCTGGCCGACGAGCGGTTCGCCGCCTCCCGCCTGGTATTCGTCACCCGGGGCGCGGTCGCCGCCGACCCGGCCGACGATGTGACCGACCTGGCCGCCGCCACGGTGTGGGGCCTGTTGCGGTCCGCGCAGACGGAGAACCCCGGCAGGATCGCGCTCGCCGACACCGATGGCCACGACCGGACCGACCAGGCACTGCCGGCGGCTCTCACCTCCGACGAGGAGAGGTTCGCGCTGCGCGCGGGCTCCGTGCTCGTTCCCCGCCTCGCCCGGGTCGAGATCCAGCCGGACGAGCCCGGCCGTGCCCCTGCCTTCGGACCCGGCGGTACGGTCCTGATCACTGGAGCCACGGGTGCGCTGGGCGGACTGATCGCCCGGCACCTCGCCGCCGAACACGGCGTGGAGCGGCTGCTCCTCGTCGGCCGGCGGGGAGCCGACGCCCCGGGCGCGGCCGAACTCGTCGCCGAGCTTGCCGAGTCGGGCGCCCGGGCGACCTGGGCGGCGTGCGACGTGGCCGACCGGGAGGCGCTCGCCGCGCTGCTCGCGGACATCCCCGCCGAGCATCCGCTGAGCGCCGTCGTCCACACCGCCGGAGTCCTCGACGACGGGATCATCTCCTCGCTGACCCCTGAGCGGCTGTCCACGGTCCTGCGCCCCAAGGTGGACGCGGCCTGGAACCTGCACGAGCTGACCCGGGACCTCGACCTCTCCGCGTTCGTGCTCTTCTCCTCCACCTCCGGCCTCTTCGGCGGCCCGGGGCAGGGCAACTACGCCGCTGCCAACTCCTTCCTGGACGCCCTCGCCCAACACCGCCGTGCCCATGGGCTCCCGGCGACCGCGACGGCCTGGGGCCTGTGGTCCGTCGCCGACGGCATGGCGGGCGCGCTGGACGCGGCCGACGTCAACCGCATGCGCCGGGCCGGACTGCCGCCGCTGATGGCCTCCGACGGCCTGGAGCTGTTCGACACGGCCGTCTCCCTCGACGACGCGTCTGTCGCACTCATGCGGGTGGACACCGAAGCGCTGCGCATCCAGGCCGCGGCAGGCACCATCGCGCCGCTGCTGCGCGGGCTCGTGCGGATTGTGGCCCGGCGGTCCGTCGACGCGTCGGCCGCCGCCGGTGCCGCCAAGTCGGAGCTGCGCGGCAGGCTGGCGGGGCTCTCCGCTGCCGAACAGGACCGTGCCCTGCTGGATGTGGTGCGTACCCAGGTCGCGGCCGTGCTCGGACACGCAGGTCCCGCGGCCGTCGAGTCGGGCCGGGCCTTCAAGGAGCTGGGCTTCGACTCGCTCACCGCGGTGGAACTGCGCAACCGCCTGAACGCCGCCACCGCCCTGCGGCTGCCCGCGACCCTGATCTTCGACTACCCGGACCCGACCGTCCTCGCCCGGCATCTGCGCGCCGAGCTGATCGGCGACGACGTCATGGCCGCTGCGGCCGGACCCGTGACGGCCGTGGCCGACGACGAGCCCATCGCCATCGTGGCCATGAGCTGCCGCTACCCCGGTGACGTACGAACCCCCGAGGACCTGTGGCAGCTGCTGACGGCGGGTGTGGACGGCATCACGCGGCTCCCCGAGAACCGGGGCTGGGACACCGAGGGACTGTACGACCCCGACCCGGAGAGCCAGGGCACGTCGTACGCGCGGGACGGCGGATTCCTGCACGACGCCGCCGACTTCGACGCCTCCTTCTTCGGGATCTCGCCGCGTGAGGCGCTGGCCATGGACCCGCAGCAGCGGCTGCTCCTGGAAACGACCTGGGAGGTCTTCGAGCGGGCCGGAATCGCACCGTCGGCGGTGCGCGGCAGCCGTACGGGCGTCTTCGCGGGCGTCATGTACCACGACTACGGCGCACGGCTGCACGCCGTGCCCGACGGGGTCGAGGGCTACCTGGGCACCGGCAGCTCCAGCAGCATCGTGTCGGGCCGCGTCGCCTACACCTTCGGTCTGGAGGGCCCGGCCGTCACCGTCGACACGGCCTGCTCCTCGTCGCTGGTCGCCCTGCACCTCGCGGCCCAGGCACTGCGCAACGGCGAGTGCTCGCTCGCCCTCGCGGGCGGTGTCACCGTGATGTTCACGCCCGGCACCTTCATCGAGTTCAGCCGCCAGCGCGGCCTGGCTGCCGACGGCCGCTGCAAGTCCTTCGCGGCAGCCGCGGACGGTACGGGCTGGGGCGAGGGCGCGGGCATGCTCCTGCTGGAGCGGCTCTCGGACGCCCGCCGCAACGGTCATCAGGTCCTGGCGGTCGTCCGCGGCTCGGCCGTCAACCAGGACGGTGCCAGCAACGGTCTGACCGCCCCGAACGGACCCTCGCAGCAGCGTGTCATCCGCCAGGCACTCGCCAACGCGGGTGTCGCCGCCGGACAGGTCGATGTGGTCGAGGCGCACGGCACGGGCACCACGCTCGGCGACCCGATCGAGGCGCAGGCGTTGCTCGCCACGTACGGCCAGGAGCACACCGACGACCAGCCGCTGCTGCTGGGCTCGGTGAAGTCCAACCTCGGTCACACGCAGGCCGCTTCGGGTGTCGCCGGTGTCATCAAGATGGTCATGTCGATGCGGCACGGTGTGCTGCCGAAGACCCTGCACGTGGACGAGCCGACGCCGCACGTCGACTGGTCGGCGGGCGCGGTGTCCCTCCTGACCGAGGAGGTGCAGTGGCCGGAGACCGGCCGTCCGCGCCGCGCGGGCGTCTCCTCGTTCGGCATCAGTGGCACCAACGCGCACGCCATCATCGAGCAGGCCCCGGAGCCGGACGCCGCGCAGCCGCAGGCGGAGTCGCAGCCGGACGCCGCCGAACCGACGCTCGTGCCCCTGCTCGTGTCGGCCCGCGGCGAGGTCGCGCTCCGCGCCCAAGCCCGCCGGCACCACGCCCACGTCCACGCCGACCCCGCACTGCGCGCCGTCGACCTCGGCCTCTCCCTGGCGACGACCCGCTCGGCGCTGGAACAGCGCGCCGCGCTGGTGGCCGGGGACCGCGCGGAACTGCTGCGCGGCCTGGACGCTCTGGCCCGCGGCGAGGACACGGCGGGACTCCTGCGCGGCACCGCCCGCGAGAGCCGGCCGGCGTTCCTGTTCACCGGCCAGGGCAGCCAGCGGGTGGGGATGGGGAGCGAGCTGTACGAGGCGTATCCCGTCTTCGCGCAGGCGCTGGACGAGATCTGCGCCGAACTGGACCGGCATCTCGAAGTGCCTTTGAAGGATGTGCTGTTCGCGGCTGAGGGCGATGCCCTGAACGAGACCGCGTACACGCAGCCTGCGTTGTTCGCGGTGGAGGTGGCGCTGTTCCGGCTGGTCGCGTCGTGGGGTGTGAAGCCGGACTTCCTGGCCGGTCACTCGATCGGTGAGATCGCCGCAGCCCATGTGGCTGGGGTCTTCTCACTCCAGGACGCCAGTGAACTGGTCGCGGCTCGTGGGCGTCTGATGCAGGCGCTGCCGGCCGGTGGCGTGATGATCGCCGTGCAGGCGTCGGAGGACGAGGTTCTGCCGCTCCTGACGGACCGGGTCAGCATTGCCGCCATCAATGGCCCGCAGTCGGTCGTGATCGCGGGCGACGAGGCCGACGCGGTCGCGATCGCCGAGTCCTTCACGGGTCGTAAGACGAAGCGTCTGACGGTGAGTCATGCATTTCACTCGCCGCACATGGACGGCATGCTCGCCGACTTCCGCAAGGTCGCCGAGGGTCTGGTCTACGAAAGCCCGCGCATCCCGGTCGTCTCCAACCTGACCGGCGCGCTCGTCACGGACGAGATGTCGTCCGCCGACTTCTGGGTCCGGCACGTCCGCGAGGCCGTCCGTTTCCTCGACGGCATCCGCACCCTGGAGGACGCCGGCGTCACCACGTACATCGAACTCGGCCCCGACGGTGTGCTGTCCGCCCTGGCCCAGGAGTGTGTCACCGGCGAGGGCACGGTCTTCGTACCCGTCCTCCGGACCGGCCGCCCCGAGACCGGGACGGTCACCACGGCCCTCGCGCAGGCCCACGTCCAAGGCGTGCCCGTGGACTGGCAGGCGTACTACTCCGGCACCGGCGCGCGGCGCGTCGAGCTGCCCACCTATGCCTTCCAGCGCAAGCGGTACTGGCTCGACGTCGGCGTGTCCGTCGAGGACGTATTGGCGGCGGGACTCGACACGGCCGACCACCCGCTGCTCGGCGCCACCGTCGAACTGCCCGCGTCCGACGGACTGGTCCTCACCGGACGCCTCGCGCTCTCCACGCATCCCTGGCTGACCGACCACACGGTCATGGACACCGTCCTGCTGCCCGGCACGGCGTTTGTCGAACTGGCCCTGCGGGCCGGTGAACAGGTCGGCTGCGACACCCTCGAAGAGCTGGCCATCGAAGCCCCGCTCACCCTGCCCGACCAGGGAGCCGTACAGCTCCAGCTGGCAGTCGACGCACCGGACGACGCCGGGCGGCGGACACTGACGCTGCACTCCCGCCGCGCGGACGCCCCGGCGGACGAGCCGTGGACCCGGCACGCCAGCGGAGTCCTCGCGCACACCGCGCCGACGCGCGCCTTCGACCTGGCGCAGTGGCCGCCGGCCGACGCGGAGCCCGTGCCCACCGACGGGTTCTACCCGGGTGCGGCCGCGGCCGGACTCGGCTACGGGCCCGTCTTCCAGGGGCTGCGGGCGGCCTGGAGGCGCGGCGACGAGCTGTTCGCCGAGGTCGCACTCGACGAGGAGTACGAGGGCGAAGCCGCCGCCTACGGTGTGCACCCCGCCCTGCTCGACGCCGCCCTGCACGCCATCGGCCTCGGCGCGCCCGGCGCATCCGCCGACGCCCCGGCCGAGGGAGCCCGGCTGCCCTTCGCCTGGACCGGCGTACGGCTGTACGCGTCCGGTGCGGCCGGCATCCGCGTCCGGCTGACCGCCGCCGAATCCGGCGGCGTGGCCCTGGACGTGGCGGACTCCACCGGCGCGCCGGTGGCCTCGGTCGACTCCCTGATCCTGCGCCCCGTCTCGGCAGCGCAGCTCGGCGAGGGCCGGGCCGCGCACCACGAGTCGCTGTTCGGCGTCGAGTGGGCCAAGGTGCCCGTCCCTGCGGGTGCCATCCCCTCCGGTGAGCGCTGGGCCGTGCTCGGGGACGACGAGCCGGACCTCAGGGTCGGCGGCGAACGGCTCGACGCGTACGCCGGTCTCACCGAACTGCGCGACGAACTCGCGGCAGGGGCCTCGGCACCGGACGTTGTCGTCGTGCCGCTGTCGCCCGCCGCGTCCGACAGCGGCCGGGCCGCGACCGCCAGGGCCGCCGCGCACCGCGCGCTCGCCCTGGTCAAGGAGTGGCTGGCCGATGAACGGCTCGACGGCTCCCGGCTGGTGCTGCTGACCCGGGGCGCGGTTGCCGCCGTGCCCGGCGAGCATGTGGCGGACCTGGCCCACGCCCCGGTGTGGGGTCTGGTGCGGTCCGCGCAGTCGGAGAACCCCGGCCGGTTCGTACTCGCGGACACCGACGGCACCGACGCCTCCTTCGGGGCGCTGGCCGCCGCGCTCGCGACCGACGAGCCGCAGCTCGCGCTGCGGTCGGGCGAAGCACACGCCTTCCGGCTGCGCCGCATCGCCCGTGCCGCGTCCGAGGCGGCCGCCGACGGCCTCAAGGCGATCGACGCCGACGGCACCGTCCTGATCACCGGCGCGACCGGCACCCTCGGCGGACTCTTCGCCCGCCATCTGGTCACCGCACACGGCGTGCGGCATCTGTTGCTGCTGAGCCGCCGAGGTGATCAGGCTCCGGGTGCCGCCGAACTAACCCGTGAGCTGCGGGAGTCGGGCGCGGAGGTGACCTGGGCGGCGTGCGACGCGGCCGACCGGGAGGCGCTGGCGGCGGTACTGGCGTCCGTACCGGGCGAGCGTCCTCTGACGGCGGTCGTGCACACGGCGGGTGTCCTCGACGACGGCATCATCGACTCGCTCACCCCCGAACGCCTCGACACCGTCCTGCGCCCCAAGGTCGACGCGGCCTGGAACCTGCACGAGCTGACCGAGGGCCGTGAGCTCTCCGCGTTCGTGCTCTTCTCCTCGGTCGCCGGCTGCTTCGGCGCTGCGGGCCAGGGCAACTACGCTGCCGCCAACTCCTTCCTGGACGCCCTCGCCCAGCACCGCACGGCCCGCGGCCTCACGGCGAGCTCCCTCGCCTGGGGTCTGTGGGCGGCCGACGACGGCATGGCGGGCGCCCTCGACGACGCCGACCTGACCCGGATGGCCCGCTCCGGTGTGGCCGCGCTCGCACCCCACGAGGGGCTGGCGCTGTTCGACACCTCCCGCACCCTGGACGATGCGGTCCTCGTGCCCATGCGGATCGAGCTGGGCGCACTGCGCGCCCAGGCCGCGGACGGCACCCTGCCGCCGCTGCTGCGCGGACTGGTACGCACCCCCGCGCGCCGGGCCGCCGACTCCGGAGCACGCACCGGAACCCGTCACGGCACGGACTCGGCCGGCTCCCTCGAAGAGCGGCTCGCGGGCCTGTCGGCCGCCGAACGCGACCAGGCGCTCATGGAGTTGGTCCGCACTCAGGTGGCCACGGTCCTGGGCTACGCGGGCGCGGACGACGTCGACGCCGGACGGGGCTTCCTCGACCTGGGCTTCGACTCGCTGACGGCGGTCGATCTGCGCAACCGGCTCACGGCGAGCTCCGGACTCCGGCTGCCCGTCACGCTGATCTTCGACTATCCGTCTCCCGCCGCGCTCGCCGCGTACCTCGGCGAGCGGCTCGGCCAGGGCGACCCGTCCCGCCGGCCCGTCCACGCGGAACTCGACAAGCTCGAATCGATCCTCTCGACGGTCGGCCCCGACGACGTCGAACGCGCGGGCATCACCGCCCGGCTGCGAGACCTTCTGGCGAAGTGGAATGAAACGCACAGTGCACAGGACAGCGCCGCCGACGAGCGGGAAATCCAGTCCGCGACGGCCGACGAGATCTTCGATCTCCTCGACGACGAACTGGGGCTGTCCTGACCGGCTCCGGGCCGCCCACCGCTCCGGCTCCCTCATTCCGATCCACCTGCTCCGCGCGAGCTTTCCGACTCTGACCACGGGGATGGCGTAAATGGTGAACGAGGAGAAGTACCTCGATTACCTCAAGCGGGCGACGACCGACCTCCGCGAGGCCCGACGACGGCTGCGCGAGGTGGAGGAGCGGGAGCAGGAGCCGATCGCGGTCGTGGCGATGAGCTGCCGCTACCCCGGAGGCATCGACACCCCCGAGCAGCTGTGGGAACTCGTCGCCCGCGGCGGCGACGCGGTCTCCGCCTACCCCACGGACCGAGGGTGGGACGCCGACGTCCTCTTCGACCCCGACCCCGAGACCGGGATCGAGGCGTACGAACAGGTCGGCGGCTTCCTGCACGACGCGGCCGACTTCGACGCCTCCTTCTTCGGGATCTCGCCGCGTGAGGCGCTGGCCATGGACCCGCAGCAGCGCCTGCTCCTGGAAACGTCCTGGGAAGCGTTCGAGCGGGCCGGGATCGACCCCGCGACACTGCGCGGCAGCCGTACGGGCGTCTTCGCCGGGCTGATGTACCACGACTACGCCGCACGGCTGTTCAGCGTGCCCGAGGAGATCGAAGGCTTCCTCGGCAACGGCAGCTCCGGCAGCATCGCCTCGGGCCGCATCGCCTACACCCTCGGGCTCGAGGGCCCCGCCGTCACCGTCGACACGGCGTGCTCGTCCTCGCTGGTCGCCGTGCACCTGGCCGCCCAGGCACTGCGCAACGGTGAGTGCGCGCTCGCGCTGGCCGGCGGTGTCACCGTCATGTCGACGCCCGGCACGTTCACCGAGTTCAGCCGCCAGCGCGGTCTGGCGGGCGACGGCCGCTGCAAGTCCTTCGCCGCCGCCGCGGACGGTACGGGCTGGGGCGAGGGCGCCGGCATGCTCGTCCTGGAACGGCTCTCCGAAGCCCGCAAGAACGGCCACCCCGTCCTCGCGCTGGTCCGCGGCTCCGCCGTCAACCAGGACGGTGCCAGCAGCGGCCTGACCGCGCCGAACGGCCCGTCGCAGCAGCGCGTCATCCGCCAGGCACTCGCCGGGGCGCGGCTGTCGGCCACCCAGATCGACGCGGTCGAGGCCCACGGCACCGGCACCACCCTCGGCGACCCGATCGAGGCGCAGGCACTCCTCGCCACCTACGGCCAGGACCGTCCCGAAGACCGGCCGCTGTGGCTGGGCTCCATCAAGTCGAACATGGGACACACGCAGGCCGCGGCCGGTGTCGCGGGCATCATCAAGATGGTCATGGCGATGCGGCACGGAGTGCTTCCGCGGACCCTGCACGTCGACGAGCCGACACCGAACGTCGACTGGGCCGAGGGCGCGGTCTCCCTGCTCACTGAGTCCGTGCCGTGGCCGGAGACCGGCGCGCCGCGCAGGGCGGGCGTCTCGTCGTTCGGCATCAGCGGCACCAACGCCCACACCATCCTCGAACAGGCCCCGGACGCGGACGAGGCCGAGGAAGCCACCCCCGCCGTCGTCGCGCCGCCCGTGCCGCCGCTCTGGAATCTCTCGGCCAAGACCCCGGCCGCCCTGCGCGCCCAGGCAGGGAAACTCCACGCGCACCTGACCGCCCACCCCGGCCTGCGCGCCGGGGACATCGCCCACTCCCTCGCGACCCGGCGCACCGCCTTCGAACACCGCGCGGTCCTCACGGCCTCCGACGAGCTCGGACTCCCTCTCGCGCTGGAAGCCCTCGCGGCCCTCGGCCCCGAAGAGACGGCGCCGGGCATCACCCAGGGCCGCCCGGTCGCCGGAAAGACGGCGTTTCTTTTCACGGGGCAGGGGAGTCAGCGGCTGGGGATGGGCCGTGAGTTGTACGAGGCGTATCCGGTGTTCGCGGAGGCGCTGGATGCGGTGTGTGCTCGGCTGGATCTTGAAGTGCCGCTGAAGGACGTCCTGTTCGGGGACGACGGTGATGCTCTCAACCAGACCGCGTACACGCAGCCTGCGTTGTTTGCGGTTGAGGTGGCGTTGTTCCGGCTGGTGGAGTCGTGGGGTCTGCGGCCGGACTTCCTGGCGGGGCATTCGATCGGTGAGATTGCCGCGGCTCATGTGGCGGGTGTGTTCTCTTTGGAGGACGCCTGCATGCTGGTGGCGGCTCGTGGGCGTCTCATGCAGGCGCTGCCGGCCGGTGGCGTGATGATCGCGCTCCAGGCATCCGAGGACGAGATCCTGCCGCTCCTCACCGACCGCGTGAGTGTTGCGGCCATCAACGGTCCGCAGTCGGTGGTCATCGCCGGCGACGAGGCCGACGCGGTTGCGATCGCCGAGTCCTTCGAGGCTCAGGGCCGCAAGACCAAGCGTCTGACGGTCAGTCACGCCTTCCACTCGCCGCACATGGACGGCATGCTCGACGCCTTCCGTACGGTCGCCGAGGGCATCTCGTACGAGTCTCCGCGCATCCCGGTGGTCTCCAACCTCACCGGCGCGCTCGTCTCCGACGAGATGGGCTCGGCCGACTTCTGGGTCCGGCACGTCCGCGAAGCCGTCCGCTTCCTCGACGGCATCCGTGCCCTCGCCGACCGCGATGTCGTGCACTTCGTCGAACTGGGCCCGGACGGCGTCCTGTCCGCCCTGGCCCAGGAGTGCCTGACCGGCGACACCGCCGTCTTCGTGCCCGTGCTCCGCAAGGGCCGTTCCGAGCCCGAGACCCTGACCGGCGCGCTGGCGCGGCTCCATGTCCGCGGGGTGGCCGTCGACTGGAACGCGTACTACTCGGGTACGGGCGTCCAGCGCGTCGACCTGCCCACCTACGCCTTCCAGCGCGACGCCTACTGGCTCGACGCCGGCCGGCCCCTCGGCGACGTCTCCTCGGCCGGGCTCGGAGCCGCCGATCACCCCTTGCTCGGCGCCGCCGTAGCGCTCGCCGACATCGACGGCTTCCTCTACACCGGCCGTCTCTCGCTCGACACCCACCCCTGGCTCGCCGACCACGCCGTCATGGGCTCGGCGGTGCTGCCCGGCACCGCCTTCGTCGAGCTGGCGATCCGCGCCGGCGATCAGGTGGGCTGCGACCTGCTCGAAGAACTGACTCTCCACGCGCCGCTCGTGCTGCCCGAGTACGGCGGTGTGCAGGTCCAGCTGTGGGTAGGCGCACCGGACGCCACGGGCCGCCGCTCCCTCGGCGTGCACTCCCGCCCCGAACCCGCCACGGACACCGCCGGCCAGGACACCGACGCCGCAGAGCCGTGGACGCGGCACGCCGACGGCGTCCTCGCCGCGGGCGCCGCGCAGCCGTCCTTCGCCCCGGACGTCTGGCCCCCGGCCGACGCCACACCCCTGCCCGTCGGAGATCTGTACGCCGGGCTCGCAGAGGCGGGCTTCCAGTACGGCCCCGCCTTCCAGGGCGTACGCGCGGCCTGGCGGAGCGATGAGGCGGCCTACGTCGAAATCGAGCTGGCCGATGAACAGCGCGCCGAGGCCTCCCTGTTCGGGCTGCACCCCGCGCTGCTCGACTCGGCGCTGCACACCATCGGTCTGGCCGGACTGGTCGAGGACACCGGTCGGGGAAGGCTGCCGTTCTCCTGGACAGGGGTGTCCCTGCACGCCGTGGGCACCTCGGTGCTGCGCGTACGGCTGTCGAAGGCCGGACCGGACGCGGTGTCCCTGGCCCTGGCCGACGGCGCCGGACAGCCCGTCGCCGACATCGCGTCGCTCGCCCTGCGCACGGTCTCGGCGGCGGAGCTGGACGCCGGGAGGGGCGGCCACCACGACGCGCTGTTCCGCGTGGACTGGACCCCGGTGACGCTGCCCGGCGTGAGCGAGGAGCGCTGGGCGGTGCTCGGAGAGCCGTCGCCCGCCGGTGAGTCGGGGGAGCACGTCGAGTCGAGGGAGCCCGCCGTTCGCCACACGGACCTCGCGGCTCTGAGCGCGGCCCTCGACGCGGGTGCCCCCGTGCCCAGTGCCGTCCTCGTACCGCACCTGAACGCACCCGCCCTCACCCCCGAGGCGGTCCACGAGGCCGTGCACCGGGCGCTCGACCTGCTGCGGCACTGGCCGGCCGACGACCGGCTCGCCGACACCCGTCTCGTCCTGCTCACTCGCGGCGCGGTCGCCGCCGCGACCGGTGACCAGGTGCCCGATCCGGTGCACGCCGCGGTCTGGGGCCTGGTGCGTTCCGCGCAGTCCGAGCACCCGGGCCGCTTCGTCCTCGTCGACGCAGACGCAGACGCAGACGTCGACGCCGACACCGATGACGTGTCCTGGCAGACGCTCGGCGCCGTGCTCGCCTCCGAGGAGCCGCAGCTCGCCCTGCGCGACGGCATCGCCCATGCACCCCGGCTGGTCAAGGTCCCTTCCGGGCCCCGCGCCGAGACGCCTTCGTACGACGCCGACGGCACCGTCCTGATCACGGGCGCGACCGGCACCCTCGGTCGGCTCGTCGCCCGGCACCTCGTGACCGAGCGCGGCGTGCGGCATCTGTTGCTGCTGAGCCGCCGAGGTGATCAGGCTCCGGGTGCCGCCGAACTGACGCGTGAGCTGCGGGAGTCGGGCGCGGAGGTGACCTGGGCGGCGTGCGACGCGGCCGACCGGGAGGCGCTGGCGGCGGTACTGGCGTCCGTACCGGGCGAGCGTCCGCTGACGGCGGTCGTGCACACGGCCGGTGTCCTCGACGACGGCATCATCGACTCGCTCACCCCCGAACGCCTCGACACCGTCCTGCGCCCCAAGGCCGACGCGGCCCTGCACCTCCATGAACTGACCCGCGACCTCGGCCTGTCGGCTTTCGTCCTCTTCTCCTCGGCCGCCGGAGTCTTCGGCGCGCCCGGCCAGGGCAACTACGCTGCCGCCAACTCCTTCCTCGACGCCCTCGCCCAGCACCGGCGCGCCCAAGGAATCCCCGGCCAGTCGCTGGCCTGGGGGCTGTGGGAGGACGCCGACGGCATGGCGGGCGCCCTGGACCGGGCCGACCTCGACCGTATGAAGCGCGGCGGCGTACAAGGCCTCACTGCCGACGAGGGCCTTGCGCTCCTCGACCTTGCCGACGCCCTGGGCGCGGCCGACGACGAGCAGGACACGGTCGGGCGCGGGCTGCTCGTGCCGATGCGACTGGCCCTCCCCGTCGTCGACCGCGGGGCTGACGTCGCCCCGCTGCTGCGAGGGTTGGTCCGTAGCCCCGCACGGCGTGCCGCCTCCGGTGCCGCCGGGCGTCCCGCGACGGACCTCTCCGCCCTGGAGCACCGGCTCATCGGCCTCGATGCGCCCGAGCGGGAGCGGCTGCTCCTCGACCTCGTCCGCAGACATGTCGCCGACGTGCTCGGCCACGGCTCCCCGGACGCCGTCGACCCCGAACACGCCTTCAGCGAGCTGGGCTTCGACTCCCTCACGGCGGTGGAACTGCGCAACCGCCTGGGCGCGGCCGTCGGCAGGCGCCTGCCCGCAACGCTGATCTTCGACTACCCGACCTCGGCCGCTCTCGCCCGTCACCTCTCCGGTGAACTCGGCGGGGACCAGAACACGTTCACATCCACGGGGCCCGCGCCCACCACGGTCGACGACGACCGGATCGCCATCGTGGCGATGAGCTGCCGCTACCCCGGCGGAGTGACCACCCCCGAGGAGCTGTGGCAGCTCCTGGAGGGCGGAGGCGACGCGATCTCCGGCTTCCCCGCCGACCGTGGCTGGGACGTCGAGTCGCTGTACGACCCCGATCCCGACCACCCCGGCACCTCGTACACCCGCCACGGCGGCTTCCTGCACGACGCCGCCGCGTTCGACCCGACGTTCTTCGGTATCTCGCCGCGCGAGGCCGTCGGAACGGACCCCCAGCAACGGCTCCTCCTGGAGACCACCTGGGAGGCGTTCGAGAGGGCCGGGATCGACCCGGCCACCGTGCGGGGCAGTCGGACCGGTGTCTTCGCCGGTGTGATGTACCACGACTACGCCGCCCTGCTGGAGGGCTCGGCCGACGGAGCGGACGGCTCGCTCGGCTCGGGCAGCACCGGCAGTATCGCCTCGGGCCGGGTCTCGTACACCTTCGGCCTCGAAGGACCCGCCGTCACCATCGACACCGCCTGCTCGTCGTCGCTGGTCGCCCTGCACATGGCGATCCAGGCCCTGCGCACCGGCGAGTGCGACATGGCGCTGGCCGGCGGTGTCACCGTCATGGCGACCCCCGGTACGTTCGTGGGCTTCAGCCGCCAGCGCGGTCTGTCCGCCGACGGCCGCTGCCGGGCCTTCTCGGCCGACGCCGACGGCACGGGCTGGGGCGAGGGCGCCGGAATGCTGCTCGTCGAGCGGCTGTCGGACGCGCGGGCCAAGGGCCATCCGGTCCTGGCCGTGGTCCGTGGCTCGGCGATCAACCAGGACGGCGCGAGCAACGGGCTCACGGCCCCGAACGGCCCGTCGCAGCAGCGCGTGATCCGCGCGGCCCTCGCCGGCGCGGGCCTGACGGCCACCGATGTGGACGCGGTCGAGGCACACGGCACCGGTACGACGCTGGGCGACCCGATCGAGGCGCAGGCACTGCTCGCGACCTACGGTCAGGAACACACCGAGGACAGCCCGCTGTGGCTCGGCTCGATCAAGTCGAACCTGGGTCACACCCAGGCCGCTGCCGGTGTCGCGGGCATCATGAAGATGGTCCTCGCCATCCAGCACGGCGTGCTGCCCCGCACCCTGCACGCGGAACAGCCCTCACCGCACGTGAACTGGTCGGAGGGCGCGGTCTCGCTGCTCACCGAGTCCGTCCCGTGGCCGGAGACGGGCCGTCCTCGCCGAGCGGGCGTGTCGTCGTTCGGCATCAGCGGCACCAACGCGCACACGATCATCGAGCAGGCGCCGGAGGAAGACTCACCGGCCCCGGCTGATGCCGTGGTCGTGCCGGGCGTGCTGCCGCTGCGGCTCTCGGGCCGCAGCGCCGACGCCCTGTCGGCCCAGGCCCGCGCCCTGCGCGCACACCTGACGGCCCACCCTGACCTCGACCTGACGGACCTGGCGTACTCACTGGCCACCAGCCGTGCCACGTTCGACCACCGGGCGATCCTGGTCGCGACGGACGGCAACACGGCCGCCACCGCGCTCGACGCACTCGCCGACCGGCGAACGGCACCGGGCTTGGTGGGGGGCACGGTCAGCAAGGGCGGTCGTACGGCGTTCCTGTTCACGGGGCAGGGGAGTCAGCGGCTGGGGATGGGCCGGGAGCTGTACGAGGCGTATCCGGTGTTCGCGGAGGCGCTGGATGCGGT
>NZ_JBEZKA010000045.1:0-37307 GCF_040651435.1 Streptomyces sp. NPDC048479 | reverse complement strand
CGCACCCCGACGGACGTGGCTGCCCACCTCGACAAGTACGGCAGCCAGCCCCCGAGGAAGATCAAACCCGCATGTTGATTCTCTGCGAGCCCTAAGTCCAACAGTGCGATAGCCGTTCAGCCGTTACGGAGTTACCTTGCTCGCGCAGATGAAGCTAACGGCGATAACACTCGACTGCCCCGACCCATTGGCGCTGGCCGCGTTCTATCAGCAGGCCACCGGGCTCGAACTCCACGAAAAGTCCACCAGTGACTTCGCCGGGCTCACCCGCGGGGACGAGTACTTCATCGGTTTTCAGAGGGTCGATGACTACCATGCTCCGCACTGGCCCGACCAGACCATGCCGCAACAAGTCCACCTCGACTTCGCGGTCGATGACCTTGACGAGGCTGAGGACCTGCTGCTGGAGCTGGGCGCGGTCAAGCCGAAGTACCAGCCGGGCGGCGACAGGTGGCGGGTCTTCACCGACCCGGCCGGGCATCCCTTCTGCCTGACCAGAGGCTGAGTGCTTGTTTCCGCAACACCGCCCGCGCCGCCCTGTCTTACACAGCCGCCAAGGGCTCGAGTTCATCGGCGGCACGGGCGTCCCGGGTGCGGGAAACCGCGAGTACGAGTGCCTCGATGACCGCTCCACACAGTCCCACCCACAAGGCGAACCGATAGCTGACCTGGTCGGCGAGCAATCCACCGAGCGGCGCCCCCACCGCCACCATCCCCCAGTTGAACGAGCGGATGGTGGCGTTCATCCGGCCTCGTAGCCGGTCGGGCGTCACTGATTGGCGATAGCTCATCTCCACCGGGCTTTCGATCGAGATCGCCAACGACACCACGAAGAAGGCCAGCGATACCGAGAGCAGCCCCCACGGTCCACGTTCAGCAAGGACCAGCGGCAGCCAGGCAACCGCGGCAAGGATGCGGAACACGATCAAGGTGGCACCAACGTCCAGTCTTCGCACCACCCACCCCGAGAGTGCACCACCAAGTACCGCACCGAGCCCCGCGCAGGCGTAGGTCACTCCCAGGCCGAAGTCCCCGATCTTCAACTCACGCAGCGCATAAACCACGAAGACCGTGCTCACGATGGTGTTGAAGAGGAGCATCGCGTGCGAGGTCAGTGCGATGGATGCCAGCGTCCGATGGCGGTAGACCCAGGCCACACCCTCGTGTAACTCGCTGCCAAGGCTGCGCCGCGCGCCTCGATCGGGGACGGGATCGTGTGCTCGTACCGAGGCGAGCAGCATGCCTGACATCAGATAGGTGATTGCGTCCACCAGGATGGCAAGCGGTGCACCGATGAACCGGATCAGCACTCCGGCGATCAGTGGACCGGTCGAACCGGCCACCGCGCTGGCCTGCTCCATGCGGGCGTACCCCGCGTTGAGGAGTTCCTTGGGCACCAGCCGTGGCACGTAGGACTGGTTGGCCGCTTCGAAGAAGAGGCACAGCACTCCGAAGGCGAAGACGCACACGCACAGTGCAGCGATACTGAGCCGGTCCAGCACATACAGCAGGGGGATCGCACTGAGCAGGACAGCCCTGCCGAGATCCATGGCGACCATCATCGGCTTGCGCCGGCAGCGATCCACCAGTACCCCGGCCAAGAGGCCGAACAGTAGGTAGGGAGCCCAGCGGGCTGCGTTGACCAGGCCTACCTCCGTGGCAGATGCACTCAACGTGACGGCGGTGAGGATCTGCAGGGCCAGCCCAGAGACCTGCGAGCCGAAAGCCGAGACTGCGGAGGCGGTCCAGAAGCGTATGTACCCAGGAACGTCCATCAGACGCGGCATGTTCGGAGCGTACCCAGCGTGGCCTCTCTGCACTGCACCTGTTCGGCGGGTCCCGCGACCGGGGCGGTGCAATGGCGGTAGGAACTTGTGGTGAGGCGACGGCTGTTGCTGTGATGTGGTTCCTTGGTAATCGCTACTCCTGCTCTTCCTCCCCATTTGGTTGCACGATCAACGAGGGAGTTGGATGCGCCTGCTCGTTGACAGTTCGGTGCTCTACAGAGGCGGCGCGGGGGGCGTAATACGGTGCCTGTTCCCGGGAGCCGATCGTCATCTCGGCGGCTGCCGCGGGTTGTGCCATGTAACGCGGATCCGCTCAGCGGATTCGGCGGCTTGCCGGACCCCGGCCCGGTTGGCCGGTTGCCAGGCCGCCCGGTCGTGCAGGTCGCGCCCGAATAACGGGGGCCGATCTCGTAAGGGTGGTGCGCCTCCACCTCGACCGCGAGGTGGCCGAACCCCGGGGAGCGTCCGCAGCCGTTCAGGCGGCTCCGCGAGCACAACGGGCTCGAGATCGCCGCCACCGCCCCCGAGAGGAGGCGCCGCTAACCGCACCGCCGGCAGCGGGCACGATCACCGAACGCGAATCTCGGTGATCGCAGGTCGCGACCTTGCGTGATCGCTCACAGCTCGCGCATGCTCTCGTTCTCCTAGGTGTTCTGAATCGCGTTCACCAGTCCAGCAACAAGGTTCGCCCGCACGGCCATGGCTTCGATCACCAGGTACTCGTGGTCGGCGTGGGCACCGCCCCCGACTGCTCCAAGGCCATCGAGTGTTGGCACCCCCAGCGCGGCCGTGAAGTTGCCGTCGCTTCCGCCGCCGACTGCCTTGCCTTCGAGGCCAGGAAGCAGCTGCTTGGCCACCGCGAAGAGCTCGGCCGACGCCGACTCAGGCATCGGGGGTCGGCTGATAGCTCCCTGAACCGCGATCTCCGCCTCATCGAGATGCGGAGCCAGTGCTGCGAACGCAGCTTCGATTCGTTCTTTCTCGCCGGCCGACTCGACCCGGACGTCGACGAGGACGGTCGCCTCTGCGGGAACGACGTTGTCCAGGGTTCCTGCGGACGCGACGGTCGGGGTGACAGTCGTGCCCATGTCGGGTCGACCAAGCGCTGCGATATCCAGTACCTGGTGTGATGCTTCGATCAGGGCGTTGACCCCGGCTGCGGGCTCAAGACCTGCGTGCGACGCCCGGCCCGCGATAGCGACTTGGAACGTGCCGCAGCCTTTACGGCCGGTCTTCAGAGCTCCGCCATCAGCGGCGCCCTCGAACACAAGTACGGCGCCGCAAGCAAGGGCTCGTTCTTCAATGAGAGCTCGAGAGGAGCGGGAGCCGACCTCTTCGTCGGCGGTCATCAGGATCTCGACGCCTGATCGGTCATCGAGCGTCGCCAGTCCATGAACGGCCTGTACCAAACCGCCAAGCATGTCGAAAACCCCGGGGCCGGTTGCATGCCCGTCTTCGACCTTGAACGGGCGGCGTTCAAGGGTGCCGAGCGGAAACACCGTGTCATGGTGACCGAGGATCAGTACTTTGGGATCGCCACCAGCTGACCAGTGGACGTGCGGCCCGGCTTCGCTCTCAATGAGGACGGCCTGCCCGCCAAGACGGCTCTCGATGACAGTGGCGACAGCTTTGGCCGATACCGTCAAGGCGTCGAGATCGCGTGATGGAGACTCGATTTCGACGAGTGTCCTGAGGTCCTCAATCATCGCGTCAACACTCACATCGACGGTCTTGTGCATCGTCACGTTGGAAGGGTACTTGGTACGCCGTGACGGAATGGAGTGCGCAGGCGTTGCGGACATCGTGGGCACCGGCGGCGACGGCGCCCACACGGTGAACGTGAGCACCATGGCGGCCATCGTTGTCGCTGCTGCTGGTGCCCCGGTGGTCAAGAACGGCGGCCGTTCGGTGTCCAGCAAGGCTGGTTCCGCCGGAGTCCTCGAAGCCCTGGGCCTGCCACTCGACCTCACATCCGACGACGTGGCGCAATGCCTTCGCGAAGTCGGCATCGGCTTCATTCGGCTGAAGGTGCCGTTCGGAGCGCCCGCCTCCCGCTGGCCGCGCCCGGCGTTCAGCTCAGTCGCAGGCGGGCTCGTCGGCCCCGGCGGAGCGAATCTCGTCGAGGTGGAGCTCCACCCAGCCGCGCAGCTGACCCAGCGGCACGGCGACGCCGCGCCCCAGCTCGGTCAGTTCGTACTCGACGTGCAGCGGCACGGCCGGATAGACCGTGCGGTCGACGAAGCCGTGGAGCTCCAGCCTGCGCAGGGTGTTGGTGAGCACCTTGGGGCTGACACCCTGGAGCCGCCGCTGCAGCGAGCCGAAGCGCTGCGGGCCGTCCCCCATGGCACCGATGGCCAGCGCCGACCACTTGCTTGCCAGGACGTCCAGCACGTCACGGCATGGGCACTCTGACGCGAACACATCGTGATCGGCGTGCTGCCCCGTCGTACAGGGAACGGACATGAACGGTGCCTCCTATGTGGCTGTGACCTCGATGCTTCCCTGTAGATAGTAGTGGCCCTTGCGGGTTACCACTACCCGGCGGGTAGCTTTCGAGCGTCGATGATCAGCCGACCGGGCTGTGCGTCCGCACCCCGGCAAGGTATGCAGGAGAACCCAGATGAGCAGCAGTGAGACCATGCGCGCGATCACCCAGGACCGCTTCGGCGGACCCGAGGTGCTGCGACTCACCGAGGTGCCGCGGCCCGCGCCGCTGCCCACCGAGGTGTTGGTGCGGGTGCGTTCCGCGGGTGTGAACCCGGTGGACTGGAAGACCCGCGAGGGCGGCGGCATGGCGCAGGTGCTGGGCGAGCCGCCGTTCGTCCTCGGCTGGGACGTCTCGGGCGTGGTGGAAGAGCTCGGCTTCGGCGTCCATACGCTCGAGGTCGGCGACGAGGTCTACGGCGTGCCGTGGTTCCCGCGCCAGGCCGGTGCGTACGCGGAATATGTCACCGCGCCCGCACGGCAGTTCGCGCGCAAGCCCGCAGCTGTTGACCACGACGGTGCTGCCGCGGTGCCGCTGGCCGCGCTCACTGCCTGGCAGGCGCTCGCCGACGCCGCTCGGATCGAGGCAGGACAGCGGGTGCTGATCCACGCGGCAGCGGGCGGCGTGGGGCACTTCGCCGTGCAGTTCGCCAAGCATTTCGGCGCGCACGTCATCGGCACCGCGCGGGCCGCCAAGCACGACTGGCTGCGCTCGCTCGGCGCCGACGAGCTGATCGACTACACCCAGGTCCGCTTCGAAGAAGCGGTGCACGACGTCGACCTCGTCATCGACCTGGTCGGCGACGGGCAGGACTCGACCAGCACCCGTTCGCTGAAGACGCTGCGCCCTGGCGGCACGATCGTCGCGGTGCCGTCGGGTGTCTCCCCCGAACTCCTGGAGGCAGCCGGCGCACAGGGCCTGCGGGCTAAGCCCTTCCTGGTGGAGCCGGACGGCGCGGCGCTCACCAGGATCGCCTCACTGATCGACAAGGGCGCGGTGAGCGTCGAGGTCGAGGACGTGCTGCCGCTGGCGGACGCCGCCGAGGCGCACCGCCGGGGCGAGGAGGGCCGCACCCGCGGCAAGCTGGTGCTGCGCGTCACCGACTGAGCTTCTCTACTCCTTGCCTTGTGCCACCGAACCCGGAGCACGCCCCGAACTTGGAGCGGCTGGAGCGGCTGGAGCGGCCGGGGCACGTCGGCCGATCGCCGTACGCGTGCCGGTTGAGCGGAACGAGGCGTTCGTGTGGCTGCCGATGGTGGTCGCTGAGGACCTCGCCGCCCCGACAGCTGCGCGTGTACGCGGTGATCGCGTTCGCGGAGCAGATGGGCATCGCGGCCGGTGAGGAGACCGAGAAGAGCTGAACCCAATCAACTGAGACGAGCACCAGCATCCGCGCGCCCAAGACCAGATCGGATGAATTTTCGCCGCTTGAAGCCTCAATCCATCTGGTCGCCCCAGGTTGCAGCCCTGAAGGCTGACCGATCTCGTCGAAGTTTGACGATCGACCAGTTCGTCTCATCGAAGCCTGACTATGACTCCGGTGCCAGCAGCCAGGTTCCGCTGCTGGCACCCGAGTTGGTGGACGCGCCCTCCTCCAAGCTTTCCCCGGTGCGGTAGCCGGCCGACTAGTGGTTCTCTGAGGCGTGGCTGATCGTGTACTTGGGGATCTCGACGACCCAGTCCTCCTGGCCGATCAGGGCCTGGTAGGAGAGGCGTGAAGTCGCCTCCAGCCCCCAAGCCGCTCCACGAGCCCCGGGAGGGCGGGCGTGTCGCCGATCCGGGCAAGTGCCCAGCGCGCGTAGTCGCCGACGGTGCCGTCGATGAAGGTGACGCCGTCCTCACCCGGGTCATCGACAAGCGTGGCGAGCCGGTCGGCGTACACAGCCGCCCGCCGGCCGAGCATCGCCAGGAGGTTCGCCGCCTTGAGTCGCACAGTGCCGTCCGGGTCGGCCAGCAGTCCGCCCGCCACCGGCAGCAGCGCGGGTGCCGCGGACGGTCGTTGCACCAGCAGCCGCCACGCCTCGTCCCGCGCGGCCCGGCACAGGTCTGTGTCCCCGATCCGGCCTGCCGCGTCGGCCAGCCGGACCACGGACGCGGCCGCCGTTTTGGGGGAGTGGTCGAACAGGCTGCCCGTCCAGGAGACGACTTCCGCGCGGAAGAAAGCGCCGCTGTCGACGCCCGGCACCCACCAGACCGCCTCGAACTGTGGCCGCACGTCGGCGTCGGTGAGAATCTCCACCAACAGGTCGGCCTGCCGGACCGGCACGTCCGGGTCGAGGCACGCCCAGGCGTGCATGGCCGCGACCTTCATGACGGGGCCACCGTCAAAATCGTCGTCCACTGCCTCTCGTGATGCATCACCGCCTGCCTCGTACTCGCCGTACGCTGCGTTGCGGGAATCACCGCCAACACCGACGCCATGCGCGCTGCGGTCGAGACTCCATCGGCCTCGTCACCGCCCTGAACCCGCACATCGGCTACACCGCCGCCACCGGCAACGCCCAGGATGCTCTTGCCACTGGTCGTGGTGTCGCCGAACTCGTCCCGGAATTGGCGGCGGAGACGTAATTTCCTTTCCCAACTGACCGCGGGCAGCAGTAACAAGGCGAGGCGGCCGCCCGGCGGGGGTAGAGGTCACAGTCACGGAGGATCTTGTAGTTCTTCATGCGGGCGAAGGTATGTTCCACGCGGGCGCGGACCGTCTCGCCGGTCTCCGCTGCCAAGCCTCCGGCCGTGTCGCCGACCTCCGGCGCTGCGGTGACGGTCACGATGGGCTGTGGCTCGGGGTGCCGTGCTGCTGCAACTGCTGAGGACCGAGGCGGAGAGCAGGGCAGTGGCAATCCACGCGGTCCTTGGATGTTCATGTTCGCCCAAGTCCCGGATGCAGGAGGACGATCGGAGCGTAACGCTGCGCGGGCGGTATGTCCCCGCCGGGACGTACCTGTGCCCGACGGTTTACAGCCCCAGCAGTGGCTGCTCGGTCCAGACGGTCTTCCCCTCGCGGGTGTACCGCGTGCCCCAGCGCTCGGTCAGCTGGGCCACCAGAAACAGGCCGCGCCCGCCCTCGTCAGTGGTGCGTGCCCGGCGCAGGTGCGGTGAGGTGTGGCTGGTGTCGGTGACCTCGCAGATCAGGGAACGTTCACGGATGAGTCGCAGGGTCACCGGGCCGCTGGCGTACCGGTAGGCGTTGGTGACCAACTCGCTGGCGATGAGTTCTGTGGTGAAGGTCAGGTGTTCCAGGCCCCATTCGGTCAGCTGGGCTGTCGTCAGTGTCCTGGCCTGGGCGGCGGAGGTCGGGTCCAGCGGGAGTTGCCAGGAGGCGACGTTCTGCGGGGGGAGCACGCGGGTGCGGGCGATGAGCAGGGCGATGTCGTCGGCGGGGCGAGCGGGTACGAGGGAGTCGACCACCGCCTGACAGGTCCGTTCCAGAGGGTCGGTGGGGCGGGTGAGCGCCGCGCACAGCCGTGCCAGACCCATGTCGACATCGATGTGGCGTTCACCGATGAGTCCGTTGGTGTAGAGGGTGAGCAGGCTTCCCTCGGCCAGTTCGCTGTCCCGGGTCTCGAACGGCAGTCCGCCCAGGCCGAGCGGTGGGCCGGCGGGCAGCTCGAGCAGGCTCACCTGTCCGTCCGGGGTGGTCACCACCGGTGGTGGGTGGCCGGCGCGGGCCGCGGAGCACAGCCGGGAGACCGGGTCGTAGAGGGCATACAGGCAGGTGGCGCCGATGACCTGTTCGCCGACTTCTTCTTGTTCGGCGGCCAGCAGGTTGACCAGGTCGTCCAGGCGGGAGAGAACCTCGTCCGGTTCCAGGTCCAGGCTGGCAAGGGTCTGCACGGCGGTACGCAGCCGGCCCATAGTGGCTGAGGCGTGGAGGCTGTGGCCGACCACGTCGCCGACAACGAGCGCGACCCTGGCCCCGGACAGGGGGATGACATCGAACCAGTCGCCGCCCAGCCCCGAGGCCGCTCTGGCGGGGAAGTAGCGAGGGGCCACCTCGACGGCCAGTTGGTGCGGAACCGCCCTCGGCAGCAGGCTGCGTTGCAGGGTGAGCGCGGTCTGTTGCTGCTGGGTGTAGCGCCGGGCGTTGTCGATGCACACGGCGGCGCGCGAGGCGATTTCTTGGGCCAGTGTAAGGTCGTCCGCTTCGAACGGGTCGGGACGCCGCGAGCGCCATAGGCTCATCGTGCCCAGCACCAGGCCCCGTGCAGCCAGGGGCACCACGATCAGGGAATGGACACCGAGGTCGGGAGCATGCTCACCTTGGCGCGGTTCCGTGGTGAACCAGTCAGGGGGAAGAACCGATTCCAGTACGGCCCGCCCGTCGGCCAGGCACCTGGCTTGTGGGGCGTCCGGTGTGAACTCGACGGGCTTTCCTCCTGGCTGCGGCAGTTCGGGCTGCTGGGCCAGGACGCTGCGGACCGCCACCCGTACGACAGGCTCCGTCGAGCCCTGCGCCGGCTCCTCACCGCGTGTCACCGGTTGCGCCACGTCCACTGATACGTGGTCGGCCAGCTGAGGGACCATCACATCAGCGAGCTCCCAGGCCGTCTCTCCCACATCGAGCGTAGTTCCGATGCGGGCGCCAGCTTGGGCAAGGAGCGCCAGCCGAAGTCGAGCCCGATGGTGTTCGGTGACGTCCTCGACGGTCTCGGCCACTCCCAGGACCCGGCCCGAGGGATCCTCCAACCGGAAGGCCGAGACGGACGCGGCCCGCTCTCGTGCCGGATCCCGCTCCAGGCGGGAGTACTGCTCCGTGGAGATCAGTGATCTCCCGGTCTGCATCACCTGTCGCACCCGGTCCACGGCCTTGCGCGCGTCCTCGGCCACCAGCAACGCGCCGGTAGGCATCCCCCGGAAGGAGGCGGCCGGAACGCCGGTGAACCGTTCGATTGACCGGTTGACCCGGACAATCGTCATCTCGGGACTGTGGACGACAAGGCCGATCGGGCACCGGCGGAACAGCCCGTCGAGAACGGCGCGGTCCCTCTGCCACTCGAGGATCTCCGCCGCCGGTGCCCCGACAAGGAACCACTCGCGGACATGGCCATCGCGCAGGAGCGCACGTGCCCTGACCCCCATCTCCACAAGCCGCCCGCTGAGATGCCGAACCGTCAGTACACCGAACCAGCCGCCGGCTCTCCTGCATGCAGTTGCGGCGTCCTTGGCTGCAGGCAGGTCGCGGGGATCGATCAGGAGTTCGAGCGCCGGCCGGCCGATCACTGCTGTCTCCGGGTAGCCGAGCAGATCCTGGGCCTGCCGGCTCCATCCGACCACGGTTCCCCGGTCGTCGAGCACCGCCAAGGCGGCCAGGTGCACGGCGAACGGATCATCCCGGCTCTCGCTGAGCATCGTCACCCGCTGGTCCACTGCCGGACACCACCTCTACTCGGCTACCGATGTTCTCCCGCTGGTACTGGCGCGCGACCGAGACTGGCGTAGCTCAGCCCCGACCGGTCACTTCGCCGGGCAACAAGATGTCCGGTGCAAGAGACCAAAGTGATCCATGTGAGCCTATTGAATCCGGTCAAGCGAGGCAGCCTTCCGTGCGGAGTGCCGCGGCGTGGCAGCCATTCACCCGCACGGTCTCACCAGGTATCCGCCCGCCTCGCAGATACGGCTCTTTCCTAACGGATTCGGGGGAAGCACCGAACTGTCCGCGTGGCCCTCGCTGGATCTAACTTGTCGAGGCTTCTGCCGGCCGGAACGATGCTGTCCCGCAGTGAAAGGAGAGCGGCGACAGCGCCCAAGGCACCGGAGGCGCTCAGGAGGTGGCCAGGAGGTGGCCTGTCATCGACTTGGTAGTGGTAAATGCTGGGTGCGTTCCCGTGGCCTCGGCTACGGCCATGGCCTCAGCTACGGCCGTGGCCTCCGCGAGGTCTCCCTGAGGCGTGGACATGGCGTGCGCGTACACGAGGCCAATGTTCTCCGGTGCCAGACCGCCCGATTCCAACGCCATGCGCATGGCCTGTACCTGGCCAGTGGTGTCAGAGGCAGTGATGTGCTGGGCCCTCAACGTGATCCCCGCTGGGACGAGGACGCCATGAGCACGGGCGCCACGCGAGCGGGCGGACGCCGCTCGCTCCAGCACCAGGACGGCGGCGCCGTCACGCGGCCGTTGAGGGCCAACTCCGGTTCGCCGATGAATGCCGGTGCTGCCGCCACCATGCCCCCAGCAGGCAGGATCGGCAGATCCAACGAACCACTGCTAAGTGAGGCTCGATGGGACGATCCCGTAACGGCGCATCTTGCGGTACATGGTGGCGCGGGAGATGCCGAGATCCTGTGCGGTGCGCTGGACGTTGGAGTTGCGGTCCATCAGCCCGCGGAGAATGGCGTCCCGTTCCAGCGCTTCGATGGTGGTCAGGACTTTGTGCGAGGACACCCGGCATTCCGGCGGGAGATCCTCCACTCGCAGGATCCGGACGGACGGCCGCCGCGCCAGGCCACGGATCACCGACTCGAGCTGCCGGACATTCTCCGGCCAGGGGCAGCGCTGCAGCATCGTCAGCGCATCAGGGGAGCAGCTGCTCTCTCCGCTCGGCCTGTATTTCAGCAGGAAGAACCGGACCAGGTGCTCGATGTCCCCATAGCGATGACGGAGGGGAGGCACCTCCACGGAGGCGTCGCACAGACGGTCGAGCACGTCGTCGGTCGTGACCATGGACGGTTGGCTGGTCATGATCAGTTGCCCGGTGGCGGTCGTGTCCAGGTGTGTCAGGAGGCTTCGCAGCTGCTGGCGCAAGTCGGCAGCAAGAAGGTGGACATCGCGCAGGACGACCACATTCGACGGCTCGGCCAGCAGCTCACGGACGTTGCGCAGCCATTGCTCGGTGGCGTGCGTTGACTCCGACAGCGGCGCTTCCACCCTCTCGAGCCGGCGCCCGGCACCTTTGGCTCGGTGGAGGGCTTCGATCAGCGTCCTCTTCCCGGCCCCGGCTTCTCCCACGAGATGAAGCCAGGACCCGGCGACGAACGCCGCTTCGGTTTCGGCGACCGCGCTCAGCCATCGCGGGGAGGAGCCCACCAGGCCCAGGCCCGATCGTATGGATCCAGCGGAAGCGACCGGTCCGGACTGGGGACGCCCGATGACTCGGACTCGGAAGATGGTGCCCGCGTCGCTGTCCTCGCGCCGGCTACGGCTGACTCGGAGCTCGGCGATGCGTCCGGAGGGGAGTGCGATGCTCCGGGTCCCTTCGAACCGGGGGTCGTCGGCGATCTCACGTGCGTGGTCGAGCAGTGCGTAGTGATCCGTCCCTGTCACGGCCGACCTCAGCTGCTCGTTCATCATGACGACATCGCGATTGATGGCCAGGACAGGTCCGGGGCGCACCGAGGAGCACGCGTCCATGTAGTCCTGGAACAGGGCCCGTTCCCGTCGCGAGCTGATCGCGGCGATCTCACTCTCGATCTGGCCCGCGACAGAGCGGGCCAGGGCCATGAGCATGCCGGCTGAGCCCTGACGGGCCGTGGTCAGGTTGAAGGCTCCCAGCAGGGTGCGCCGGGTGGGATGCAGGATCGGTACGGCCGCGCAGTGGAAGTCCCGCAGCGCCTCGACGTAGTGCTGACTTCCGGCGATCATGACCGGGCGGCCGCTGGCCAGTGCGGTCCCGATGCCGTTGGTGCCCACGTAGCGCTCGGCGAACACGTGTCCCGGGGCCAGTTGCACTCGGTTCAGCCGCGTCGTCAGCGCCTGGTGGGAGACCATGCGGGACAGCACCACGCCGTTGCGATCGGTGACCATCGTGGACACCGGGTCGTCGGCCAGTTGCTCGTGCAGCCCGTTCAGGATCGGTAGCGCCGCTTTGGCGAGCGGGCTGTCCAGATTGGGGTTCTCGAGGTAGGGAGCGTCGATGCAACTCGACTTCACCTGGTACTCGATCGAGCGTTGCCAGGAGGCGACCACGAGCGGGCGGGCGCTTGGATCCTTGGTGATCGCCTGGTAAAGCTCTCTGGCTGCTGTCAATGAGCTGCCAGGTTGACGTCGGGGCATTTAACACTCCCGTATCGCGCGCGTCATCCCTCGGTGGAGTGATTGGAGCAGCTCGATGACGCCGCGCCTATGGCCTGTATCACATTGATACATCCGCGGACGCTTTGTGAGACATCGGCCTGCGCGCGGCGGGCTGTGTAATCGGCGCACCATCCACCCCGCCGATTCGCAGGGAGCGCCATGAAAGCCGTGCAGGTCATCGAGTACGACGAGCCGCCAGTGCTCGTGGATGTGCCGGACCCGCAGATCACCGGTCCGCTGGATGTGATCGTGAAGGTCGGGGGCGCGGGGGTCTGCCGCACTGATCTGCACATTCTCGAAGGACAGTGGAGCGACAAGAGCGGGGTTGTCCTGCCCTACACCATCGGTCATGAGAATGCCGGCTGGGTGCAGGAGGTGGGTCAGGCCGTCACCAACGTCAAGGTCGGCGACCCGGTCATCCTGCACCCGCTCGTGACCTGCGGCCTGTGCCGTGCCTGCCGGGCCGGCGACGACGTGCACTGTATGAACTCGGCCTTCCCGGGCATCGACACCGACGGGGGCTATGCGGAGTACCTGAAGACCACAGCCCGCTCAGTGGTGGCACTCGACCCGTCCCTTGAGCCGGCCTCGGTTGCGGCCCTGGCCGATGCCGGGCTCACGGCGTACCACGCTGTCGCCAAGGCGGCCCGGGTCCTGCGACCGGGCGATCGGGCTGTGGTGATCGGCGCCGGAGGTCTCGGGCACATCGGCATCCAAGTGCTCCGGGCCCTGTCGCCGGTCGAGATGATCGTGATCGACCGAAGCCCGGACGCTCTTGCCCTTGCCAAGGAACTGGGCGCAGAACACACGCTGGTCGCGGACGGGAATGAGAGCGAACGCGTCCTGGAACTCACCGGCGGGCACGGGGCCGAGGCGGTTTTGGACTTCGTGGGCGAGGGCGGTGCCGTCGAGACCGGCGTGGCCTGCCTGCGCCGCAACGGCAACTACTACGTCATCGGCTACGGCGGCCACCTCGACGTTCCGACGATCGACGTCATCTCCACCGAGATCAACTTCATCGGCAACCTCGTGGGGTCCTACAACGACCTTTCCGAACTGATGGTCCTGGCGGCCCAGGGCAAGGTCAGCCTGCACACCCAGCGGTACCCCCTGGCGTCTTTCCGTGACGCCCTCGACGACTTGTCCGCCGGTGCCGTCCGCGGCCGAGCGATCTTGATCCCGTGAGTCCAAGGAGCAGCCCCATGCGCAACAACTCGTACAAGGGCATGATCGCCGCCGCGGCCGTCGTGGCCCTCACCGCCACCGGATGTACCAGCCAGCACCAGGCGGAGAGCAAGCCCGACAAGCCGGCGCTGTTCAAGCCGGGTTCGGAGATCAGCTACAGAAAGTACGGCAAGGACTACCCGGCCACGAAGGTCAAGGACGTACCGGGTCCCTGCAGTTACGAGTCGATCAGCCGTAAGGACTACTCCGGGCAGACGCTGAAGATCATCAGCCATGCCGTCCCCGTCATCGGCGAGCCGACCCGCCTGCACGCCAGGCAGTTCGAGGAAATCACCGGGGCGAAGGTGGAGGTGATCAACGTCCCGTTCGGGGAGCTGCACCAGAAGATCCTCACGCCCCTGCAAGCAGGCCAGCCGGCGTACGACGTCATGTTCTACCCCTCCTTGTGGATCGGCGACATGGCCCCTCATCTGGCCCCGGTGCCGAAGAAGTATCTGGACACTCCCGGCATGAAGGACGTCACGAGGGCCTACATGGACGTGGCGACCTGGAACGGGAAGGTCGTGCAGTACCCCGTGGACGGCGACCGGCATTACCTCAAGGTCCGGACGGATGTCCTTGAGGACCCGAAGAGGCAGGCGGCGTACAAGGCGGCCACGGGCAAGGAACTCCGAACGCCCAAGACGTGGGCCGAATACCAGGAGATCGCGGGCTTCTTCAGCGGCAAGGACGTCGACGGTGACGGCAAGCCCAACTTCGGCAGCGCCGAGGTGACCAAGCGTGACGACCTGACCTTTTCCGCGTTCATCAGTCGTGCGGCGCCATATGTGAAGCACCCCGACGTCAAGGGTGGCCTCTTCTTCGACGTGGAGACCATGAAGCCGCTGATCAACACGCCCGGCTTCGTACGAGCCCTCGACGACATGGTCAAGGCCAAGCCGACCTGGGCGCCCGGAGGCGCCAACTTCGGTCTGGGTGACGAGATCTTCTCGTTCGGAGGCGGCCAGACGCTGATGTCCTATTCGTGGGACGACGCCTTCATCCAGGGCCAGTCACCGGACAGCAGGATCCGCAACAAGATCAAGGCAGCGGAGTTGCCGGGGTCCGACGAGGTCTACAACCTCACCAAGAAGGCGTGGGACAAGAAGCCGAACCAGGCCCCCTACTTCACCTGGGGATGGACCTCGGCGGTCGCCAAGGCCGCACGCAACCAGAAGATGGCCTTCGACTATCTGTGCTTCTTCAGCAACGAGGCCAACACCGCTCTCGATCTGACCATCGGCCGCTTCGGTGTCAACCCCTACCGCAACGCCCACTTCGACGCGGCGTTCTGGGAGAAGCAGGGGTGGGACAAGGACGTAGCGGAGTCGTACGTCAAGACACTCTCCGGCATGGAGAAGAGCACCAACCGCGTCTTCGACCTGCGCGTACCGGGTGTCAACGGATATATGTCCGCGCTGGCCAACGGCGTCGCCGCGGCGCTGGCGGGACAGAAGGATCCGCAGCGGGCGCTGGACGAAGTGGCCAAGGAATGGGCCAAGATCACCGAACAGATCGGCAAGGGCAAGGTCCAGAGCGCCTACCGAAACGTGGTCGCACTCGAAGACAACTCCTGACCCGATCGCAGGACGCCCCGGGTGGCCGCCCAAGCCGGCCGGCCACACCGGGGGCGCCCGCCCACTTCCGCAAGGAGAACCATGGACGGCCTGCGCCGACACAAGAGCATGTTCCTCCTCCCAGGACTACTCACGCTCGTGCTCATCATCATTTTTCCGCTGCTGTTCACCATTCGTGTCAGCTTCTCCGGCTGGAACGTCAGCAACCCTCAGATGGACTTCATCGGTGGGGCCAACTACGCCACGATGCTGCACGACAGTCGTTTCTGGGCATCGATCATGCGCCTGATCCTGTTGGCGGGCGGCACCGTCCTGCTCCAGTACGTCATCGGATTCGGGATGGCGCTGCTCGTCTGGCGTGACGTACGCGGCCGTCGTTTCTGGCGGGTGCTGTTCCTCATCCCCATGATGACCACCCCCGTAGTGATGGCCGCCATCTGGCAGATGATCTTCCACGAGTCCCTGGGCCCGGTGAATGATCTCCTCGGGATGCTGGGCCTGACCGAGGTTCCCTGGCTCACCGAGTCCGGGCCGGCGCTGGTCGCGCTGATGACTGTCGAGGTCTGGCAGTGGACCCCGTTCATGTTCCTGCTGCTGCTGGCCGGTCTCTTGAGTCTTCCCAAGGAACCGTTCATGGCCGCTGCGATCGACGGTGCCGACGTTTGGCGCACCTTCCGGAAGGTGACCTTCCCGCTCATGGCGCCGGTGTCGGTCGCGGCGGTCATCATCCGGCTGATCGAGGCGTCCAAGCTCTCCGACAGCGTCTACGTGCTCACCTCCGGGGGACCGGGCTCCTCCACGGAGACTCCCGGCTACTACCTCTACATCCAGGGGCTCCGCGATCAGCAGACCGGCTACAGCGGCGCGATGTCCCTGACGTATCTGGTCCTGATGATCGTCACGCTCACGGTTGTCGCCGCATTGCTCACCAGGGCCTTCAAGCTGAAGGGGGACTCATGAGGTCGAGCCTTTATCCCGTATTCAAGTACACCGTGATCGCACTCTGGGCCTGCTTCGTTGCGGGACCGTTCTTCTGGGCCATGACGACCAGTTTCAAGGACGCCAACGGGGTCCAGGGCGGCGCCACCTACCTTCCATGGATCCAGTACAAACCCACCGCCGCCGGGTGGCGCAACATCTTCGGCGGGGCCGGTGGTGTCGATGTGATGCAGCCGTTCCTCAACAGCGCCATCGTCACCATCACCGCCTCCGCCATCAGCCTCCTCCTCGGCTCCCTGGCCGCCTACGCATTGTCCCGTTACCGGTTCAAGCTCGGCTTCATCAAGAACAGCGACATCGTGTTCTTCTTCGTGTCACAACGAATCATGCCGCCTGTCGTCCTGGTGATCCCCTTCTTCTACCTCCTGCAGTGGGTCAACCTTCTGGACAGCATCGCGGGCCTGGTCATCGTGACGGTTGCCCTGCTGCTGCCTATCGCCGTCTGGGTGATGGTGGACTTCTTCAACGGCATCCCGCGTGAGATCGACGAGATGGCCATGCTCGACGGATGCGGCCCGTTGCAGACCTTCGTGCGTGCGATCCTGCCGAACTCCCTGCCCGGGCTCACCGTGGCTGCGATGTTCTGCGCGGTGTTCGGCTGGAACGACTTCTTCTTCGCCTTCAGGCTGACGTTCACCGAGGTGCAGACCCTGCCCCAGGCGGTCGTTGCCCTCAACTCGTCGATCCCGCCGTGGTGGACCCTGTCCGCCGCCGCCCTCTTCGGCGTAGCGCCGTTGGTCCTGCTCGCGCTCTGGGTGGAGCGCTATCTATCAAAAGGCAACCTGTCGGGAGCGGTCCGATGAACATGAGTACCACTGATCTGTGCCTGACTGTCGACGGCGTGAACCATCTCAAGGATGTGACCGCGACCTTCGTCCCGGGACGGCTCCACACTGTCATCGGCCGGACGATGGCGGGAAAGACAACGCTGCTGCGGGTGCTGGCCGGACTGCAGGTGGTGGACTCCGGCTCCCTGACCAGGGATGGAGCCGACTTCCTGAAAACGCCGGTCTGGCGGCGCGACACCGCCATGGTCTACCAGCAGTTCATCAACTACCCGCATCTCAATGTGTTCGACAACGTGGCCTTTCCGCTCAGGCGGGCGGGACTGTCACCAGCCGAGATTCAGCTACGTGTCAGGAAGACCCTGGCGAGTGTCGGCCTGGCCGACCTGGAGCGGCGCAAACCATCTCAGCTCTCCGGCGGACAGCAGCAGCGAGTCGCGGTAGCACGCGCCCTTGCCCGCGGCACGGGCATTCTCCTGCTCGACGAGCCGCTGGCGAACCTGGACTACAAGTTGCGTGAGCAGTTGCGCGACGAGTTCAAGACCCTCTTCTCGGACCAGGGCGACACGATAGTGGTCTACACGACCACCGAACCCGCTGAGGCGATGATGCTGGGGGACGTGGTACTGGTCATGCATGAGGGACAGATCCTCCAGATCGGCCCTCCGCAGGAGGTCTTTGAGCGCCCGGCGACGACCACGGTGGCGTCCATCATCAACGACCCGCCCATGAATATCTTCACGGGCCGTATCGAGGGCGGTCAGGTCACCGTGGCCGGCTTCCAGGCCACGCACGTATCCCCGCATCTCGCCGACCTGCCCGATGGCGCTTACCAGTTCGGCCTGCGGGCAACGGACGTCAGTCTGGCCTCCGCCGGTGTCGAGGGCGAAGTCACCTTCGTCGAGATTTCCGGGTCCGAGACCTTCGTTCACGCGGTCGTCGGCGAGACTCCGTTCGTCGTGCAGATCGAGGGCATCCACAACGTCGCTCTCGGTGATCTGGTGAAACTGCGGCTACGTCCGGAGCGGCTGTTCGCCTTCGACGAGAAGGGCACGCTCGTGCAGACACCTTCATACGATCTTGCTTCACTGGAAGGGCGTTGATATGGCGCAGTTGGACATCATCGACGTCGGGCACAGCTACGCGCCGGGTGTCGAAGAGGAAGGGTGGGCTCTCAAGCCACTGCAGCTGACCTTCGAAGCCGGCAGGACCTACGCATTGGTCGGACCGTCGGGTTGCGGCAAGACCACGCTGCTGAACATTCTGTCCGGTCTGGTCAAACCGTCACAGGGCCAGGTCCTGTTCGACGGCGTGGACGTCACGGCTCTGCCCACGAAGGCGCGCAACATAGCCCAGGTGTTCCAGTTTCCCGTCATCTACCAGTCCATGACGGTGTACGAGAACCTCGCCTTCCCGTTGCAGTGTCGCCGCTGGGACAAGGCGAGGATCGACGCCAAGGTCCACCAGGTCGCCGAGGCACTGGACCTGGATGATCGGCTCAAGCAGCCCGCCCGGCGGCTCACCGCCGACGACAAGCAGCTGATCTCGCTCGGCCGTGGTCTTGTCCGCGACGACGTGGCGGCCGTACTCATGGACGAGCCGCTGACCGTCATCGATCCGCAGCTGAAGCACTCGCTGCGGCGCAAAATCCGTGAAATCACCGAGCACTTCCAGCCCACGGTGATCTACGTTACTCACGACCAGTACGAAGCAATGAGCATTGCCCAGGAAGTACTGGTCATGAAGGACGGCCGCGCCATGCAGCAGGGCACGCCGGAGCAGCTTTTCGAGGCACCCTCGTCAGCGTACGTCGGCTACTTCATCGGCTCCCCGGCGATGAACTTCCTTGCAGTGGACGGGTCACGCGGGAACTTCACCCTTGGCGGCCGAGCCCTGGCGGTGGCGTGGGACATCCCGGATGGCACCACCGAGGTCCAGGTGGGAATCCGGCCCGAGTACGTCAAGATCGTCACGGAACCCGGGCCCAATACGTTTCCCGCCCGGCTTCGGGGCGTCCGGGACCACGGGCCGCAGCGCGTGCTGGAGATCGAGGTGGCCGGTCGGCTCATCAAGACGAAGGTGCCGCGGGAGGACGGTGTTCCGGGGATCGAGGAATTCCTGGTGCACCTGCCGCGGGCCAAGTCCCTCCCCTATTCGGACGGTTGTCTGGTACTCCAGTCGTAGTTGTCTTGTTGCCGACGGCAGTTTGGTTGCCGTTGGGCAGGAGAGGCGCCCGGCCCCATCGAGACCACTGCCGACCGCGCGGGCGACACCGGTGAACTCGCCTTCCTCGCCCGGCAGGGGCCGCCGCGCTGCGCGTCACCGACGCCATCCAGCGGGGCATCGACCACGACATCGTCGTCCAGGCACTGAAGGACGCCGGCGTTCACGTTGCGTACGCCCTGGATGGTGTAGGTCAGGTGGAAGCGTCGGCCGATCACGGTCTTGATCCAATGCCGTTGTTTTCGCTTCGGGCGTAGGCTGTTTTGCGACGAGGCCCGGGGGTGGTTTGGGTGTCTGGGAGTGTGTCTGAGTTATCGGGTCTGGGGTTGTTGACCTGGGTTTTTCCACCGGGGTTGGTGGATCGGGTGGTAGCTGCCTGCGGGTGCAGAGAACAACGCAAGCGGCTGCTTCCCGCCCGGCTGGTGGTGTATTTCGTGCTGGGGCTGGCTCTGTTCTCTCCGGCGCCGTATCTGGAAGTGATGCGGCACCTGGTGGAGGGCCTGCGAGGCCAGGGACTGCTGGGCGGCTGGCACGTGCCGGCGAAGTCGTCGCTGTTTCGGGCCCGGCAGCGGCTGGGCTCCGAGCCGCTGCGGGTGCTGTTCGCCACGACAGCCAGGCCGATGGCCACCGAGGCGACACCCGGTGCGTTCTGGCGGGGCTTGCGGCTGCTGGCGGTCGACGGGACCTGCTGGGACGTTGCTGACACTGAAGCCAACGAGGCTGCCTTCGGTCGTCCGGGCAGCGGCCGCGGGTCGGGCAGGAGCGCATTTGTGCAGGTGCGGATGGCTGCTCTGGTGGAGGTGGGCAGTCATGCGGTGCTGGACGCGGAACTCGCCGGCTGCCGCACCGGGGAGGTCACCCTGGTCGGCCGCCTGACCCGTTCGGCCGGCCCGGGACAACTTGTCCTGGCCGACCGTGAGTTCCTCGGGGTCCCGTTGTGGCAGGCATTCACCGCCACCGGCGCGGATCTACTGTGGCGGGTGCCCGCCAACCGTGTCCTGCCGGTCACCCGGCAGCTGCGCGACGGGTCATGGCTGTCACAGATCCGCGCCAGTGGCGGCCCTGCCCGGCATGAGCCGGTCGTCCGTGTCCTGGCCTACCAGCTCAAAGGCACCGCCGGCCAAGGTGCGGCTGAGGGCTACCGCCTGGTCACGACCCTGCTGGACGCCCGACGGTATCCGGCCCGGCAACTGGCCGCCCTCTACCGCGAACGCTGGGAGGTCGAGACCGTCGTCGAAGAGATCAAGACCCATCAGCGTGGCGCACGCGTCGTGCTGAGCAGCAAAACCCCCGACGGTGTCCGCCAGCAGATCTGGGCGCACCTGCTGGTCCACCATGCCCTGCGTGAACTCATGCTGAGAACGGCTGCCACCCGTGGTCTGGACCCGGACCGGGTCTCCTTCACCGAAACCCTGCGCTCTGCCCGGCGCAGCGTGACTGTCACGTCGGGCAGTTTTTCCCCCTGACCTCCTGGTCAGGGCCCTGGTATGGCTCGAGCAGGACCTCCTGGAACGACTCCTGCCGGTCACACGCCTGCGCAGCCAGCCCCGAGTGGTGAAACGCAAAATGTCCAACTACCGACTCAAGCGGCCTGAACACCATGCCTGGCCCCAACCCACCCGCACCGGCACCCAAGCCATCCTCATCACAAGACCCCAACCCGCAGGACCGTAATGCAACGGCATTGGGGCTAGATCGGTGCTCGCAGAAGCGGGGTGTGCCATCGTTCTGCATGCTTCATTACCACTTCACCGACGCCGATCACTGGCCCGACGTGCTGTCATGCGCGGAGATACGCCCTACTTGGCAGCGCGGCGGATCGCCGTTGACCGTGCACCTGAGCAAGGATCCTGATCCTTCAGGCCTTCGGTGGAAGCTGCGAGACCGGACGGTACGCATTGCGGTTCGGGTTCCGCACGACGAGGCGCACTCGTGGCTGGAGTGGTCCCGCCCGTACCTGGCCCCCGAGGAACGCTTCTCTCTCATCGAGCCGAGCAGCGTCAACCAGTGGAACGGCGATCCGGCGTCCTGGTTCATCGTCGAGCGACCGATCCCGATGGCCGATTGGGTGTACGCCGAGGACCTCGCTGCCGTGCAGCGGCTATGGCCATGAAGGAGTCCCGGCCTGCCCTCAGGGGGTGCAGGCAGACCGGGGCGACCGGGGACGGGCGCGCTATCCGTGCGTGCGGACGAGGAGCGTGCCGACCTTCCGCGGTCCAGGCGGGGCCGGCAGGACGCGAGCCGACGCCGCGGCGAATCCGTGCTCGGCCAGGATCTCCACCCACCGCTCGGGCTCGTAATCCCAGCGCTTCACGACAAGCGGGTCCTCGTCCTCGGACCGGTTGATGTACGAGGCCTGGCACCCGTAGCAGCCCTCAACGGGAGGCCGCTGTGAGAACGCGAGGACGCCGCCGGGGCGCAGCCGCTTGCGGATGACGGGCAGTAGGTCGTCCGGGTCTGTGAACCAGAGGGCACCGAACACGGAGTAGACCGCGTCGAGGTCCTCGGCCGTGTCGGCGAGGAGCTGCACGGCGTCACCGTGGCGTAGGACCATTCCGTCGACGTCGCCCCAACGCGCCTCTGCGGCTTTCAGCTGGGCGAGGGACATGTCGATGCCGACCGCGCGGACGCCGAGCGTGGCGACGTGGGCCAGATTGCCCGCCTTGCCACACCCCAGCTCCAGCACGGATGCGCCGGGACCGACACCGAGCACTTCCGCGCCGGGGCCATGGTCGGGGTACTGGGTCCAGTTGAACCAGGTCGTCTCGCCGGCGGCGTTCGTGGGGCGCCGCTCGGGCTTCTGCTGCGAGTAGGTGTCCCACGCCTTGGTGTCCGTCACTGCTGCTCCGTTCGTGGGGCCGACCGCCCGGCGGTGATCCGGGCGGTCGGGGTGGGGCTACTGCTTCTTGCCGCCGTTGGGGCTGTCGCTGCACCCGGCGTGGCACTGGGAGCAGTCACCCATCTTGGCGGCCGCGGGCCACAGTTCGTGGTCGATCGCGAATCCTGCCGCGGTGATGGCCGCGAGGGTGCGCTCGCGCGCTACCTCAGGGCCGCCCTCGATCTCTTCGCCGTCGGGCGTGGGGACATGGTGGATGAACCGGCCCGCGATCTGCTCGCAGAACACGGCGTAGTCCACGGTGTGGAGGATCCAGGTGTGCCAGCCGATGTCTACGAGCTTGCTCGGCGACAGTTCGGCTCCGGGGCGCTGGGCGCCTGCGGCCAGGAACGTGGCGGTCTGGCCGATGATGCGCCGTGCGGTGGCGTGGTCGATCTCGGGGTGGTCCTTGACTATGCGGGCGGCGAGGCGCTCCCTCATCTCGGAGCCGACGAGTTCGGCCGGGTTGGTGGTGCCCACGGGACGGTCTAACGCGATGGTCATCTTTCCTCCTGTGTGGACGTCGCCCTCGGGTGAGGGCAGCCCCGTCCGCACCGGATCAGGGGTGCACCGGTGCGTACGGGAGTCGGTGGGGTGTAGCTACAGGCGGTCGGCAGTCGGCGGGTTCGGCGTGTATGACGATGCGAACGTCGGGGCCGGACATACGGGGCACCCAGTGAATGAGCCCGTTGTCGGTGTGCTGGCCGCACGCGGAGCACACGCCGGTTCCATGCTCGGGCTTTTCGTCCCACATCGGACTCACAGGGTCCTCGCCTCGCTGCAGCGCGGGCAGTCGCACGGCGGGTAGGCCATGGAGAACGGCGGCTCCTCGGCGGCCGGGAGTACACGCGCCTTGACGGGGGTCCGCACGTGCGTCTGCGGATCGACGCGGTACACGCTGATGGCGAGACCGGGGTGACCCTTGCCGCTGCCTGTAGTTGTCACGCATTCAAAATGGGGTTGCCACGGAGAGTTGCGCGGCGTCAGTGCAGGCGTCAAACCGGCGACATAGGGGGCGTCATTTCGGTGTCATTCCCGGCGGGACGCCGCTACCGTTCTCTCATGGCCACACCGAACAGCGCACTGCGAGCGGTCCGCATGGGCCTGCTCATGTCCCAAGACGACTTTGCCCGCGCCGTGCGAGATGCCGGTACGCGCGCGGGCCAGCCCAACGACGCCAACAAGCGGCTCGTACAACGCTGGGAATCCGGCGCCACCACAGCACCCCGCCCCGTGTACGCCCGCGCCCTGGAGTCCGTCACCGGCCTGCCCATCGAATCCCTGGGCTTCAGCGGCACCGTCCCCATGGCGCGCGTCTCCGACGACGGGCACGGCGGCCACGACGTCGAATCCTCCGTGAACGGCATCGCGCCGGCGGCTGCCACTCCGATGGCCGAACCGCAGGGCGCGCACCGGAATTACTCGGGCGTGTGGCTGTCCCGCTACGAGTACTTCTCCAGCGGCCGCGACTCGTCCTTCACTGGGCAGCACTACGTGGTGCTGCTGCAGCATGGCAACCGGCTGTCCGCGCGGAGCCTGCCCGGCTCCAGTGACTCGCCGCTGACGATGGATCTGGAGATCGACGGTCACGTCGCCACCGGTACGTGGACCGAGCAGACCGAGACCGATGGCTACTACCGGGGCGCCCGCTACCACGGGGCGATCCAGCTGCTCGTCGAGCCGACCGGCCGCCGCATGACGGGCAAGTGGGTGGGCTTCGGTAAGGAGTTCGACGTGAACACAGGGCCGTGGGAGCTGGTCTTTCAGGACGGGTCGACGAACAAGGCGACCCTCGCGGCGTACAACAAGCGACCAGACGCCTGACCCCGGACGCACGAAGGCGGCCCCTCCCACCCGAAGGCGGCCCCTCCCACCCGAAGGTGAGAGGGGCGCATTCCGTCACGCATTGTGTTTCGCCCAGTCGACGAAGCCCTGCCAACTGGCCCGAGAGAGCGGCACACGGGCACCAGTCGGCCGCTTGCTGTCCCGCACCAGTACGCCGGGTCGGCAGCACCTGCACTGTCAGCGAGGGGCGTAGCGCCGTCAGGTTCAGCAGGTGCTCCAACTGCCCGAGGAGCACCAGCCGTCCGCCCACGGTCTGGCGGGTGAGGGCGGTGGGTCATGAGCATGATGGCTGCGATCGTGATCACCGCTTCGGAGTGCTCGGGCAGCGTCTCGTAGTCTCGTGCGTTTCGGCGGGCGTTCATGATCCATCCCAGGGGCTCGCTCTAGGACCCACCGGCGCGAGGACGAAGCCGACCGCGTTCTTGGGCCTGCTCAACCGTCTTGATGGTGAGGTCCGGTAAGGGACTTCGCCCAGTCCACAAGGGTGCTCGCATAGGCGGAGTCAGCCCAGACGATGGCCAGTTCGGGGTCAATGAGCCGTAGCCGGAAGAGGACTTCGCGCCCGACGGTGGTGACGGCGGGCTCGGGCCAGGTCTCCGGCTTGGCGAAGCGGAACTCCGGCCCGTGCTTGGGTGGGCGTCCGACCTTCGGGTCGTAGACTCGCGGCGGTTTCGGAAGGCGCATCACCCGGTCAGAGGGGATCCGGCCGGACCAGCTCGACCGGCCAAGTCGCGCAGGACCCAGGCCAGGCGCGTGACGTCGTATCCGGCATTACCGACGATCACGATGTCCGGATCCCCGGTCGCCACTGGTCGGCGGCGTCAGCCGCACGACCGCCTCGCGCAGCTGAGCTGCGGTCACCGCGGTGGCGTGATCGGCGGGACCGAGCCGGACGACGTCGAGGACGGTGGTCCAGGAGGTGCGGCCCGGCTCCAGCACGGCCACGAAGGAGTACGGCCAGCCCGGAGTGAACTGCGAGGCGCTGTTCGCCCGGCCGTAGACGTGGCAGAACAGTCGCTCGGCCGAACACGGAGCGTCCGAGCGTAACCATGGCGAGGCATCCACGGCCAGGACCAGCCGTCCGTCCGGGAACCGCGGCAGCGGCAGGCCCGGCAACGCATTGCGGAGCTGGCCGACCTCGATCTGGCCGCGGTTCAATCCTCCGTACAACGCGCCGTGCCCGCACCGGTGTTCGGGTAGCAGCGTCAGATTCACCGGAGATCTGACCGGCCGTCCGCGCACAGCACGCGTCCGTTAGCTCGAACAACTCATCGCGCTTGGCCTCCAGACACGCATAGAACTCGCCCCGGAAGCATGCAACTCGTGTGAACGCTTCCCGACGGCCGCCTCGTTCCAGTGCACCCACCACGGCTTTCGTCCCGGTCACGTGTGCTTCTCGGTCAGAGCGCAGGGTCACAAGCGTTCCTATGTCCGGCGAACCCCCATGAACGCAATCAAGTTCGTAACAGCGTTCGAGGTCGTGGCAACATGTCCGGCATGACGACACACCGAAAGGTCCATGCCGCGTAGACGGCCAGGACGCCTACGGGCCACACTATCGGACCCGCACCAGCCACCGGGCACGACATCGGCCATCGACCGCCTCTCCCCGCGAGTGCTGTCCGAGATCGTTCGCCTTGAACGCACGCGGAACTACCCACAGCCGGGAGACACCACCGCGGCATTGCGCCTGTGGAAGGACTACGTCCACCTACCCGAGCGCCAGCTCTGGCACGACTACGACTACGACTACGAGTACGGCAACGTGCACTGGTACTGCTGCGGCAACCCTCTGGAAGCCCGCGCTCTCCTCGACGGCGTGATGCAAGCGATGTCGCATCGCGGAGCCCGCGAGCTCGGCAAGATCATCGATGATCTCGACGCCTTCATGGGCCCACCCTGCCCAGGCGCATGAGGAAGATAAAGAACAAGGTAAGTACCTGTTTCTGATCCCCGGCGCTTTCGGCGCGGCTCGGGTCGCCGACGACGACCGCCGGCGCAACCCGTTCGACGGGGTGCCCGTTTCCGCTCACAGCCCCATGTTGGCGCGGACGAGCCGCACCGCAGCTACTGGATCTGCCGCACGAGTGATCGTCCGGCCCACGACGATATGTGATGCGCCCGCGGCGATGGCCGCGTGCGGTGTGCCTGGTCGGGCGTGCTCGGCACGTGATTCACCAGAGAGCGTGACTCCCGGCGTGACGATCAGACTGCCTGCACCGAGCTCAGCCCGCAGTAGTCCAGCTTCCCGCGGCGACGCGACCACTCCGTGGCATCCAGCGCGTTTCGCCAGTCTTGCCAGCCGCAGCACTTGCGTTTCGGTCGAGGCATTGACGCCGATGTCAGCGAGGTCGGAGCCGGTCATGCTGGTGACGACAGTGAGTGCGAGAACCCGAAGATGAGGAAAATCGCGGGCCGCTGCGACAGCGGCTCCCATGATGTCGGCGCCGCCCATACTGTGCACGGTCACCATAGAGACACCCAGGGCACCTGCAGCACGGACAGCAGCGGCGACAGAGTTCGGGATCTCAAAGAGTTTCAGATCCAGGAACACATCCTTGCCCTTGCCAACGAGGTGCTCGACGAGGTCAGGTCCGACCGCAGTGAGCAGCTCCATCCCAACCTTGTAGAAACGGCACTCATCACCAAGCCGGTCGACGATCTCGTCAGCAGCTCGACGGTTGTCGAAATCCAAAGCAACGATGACCCGACTGGTTGGCTCCACGGTGCCATTGTCGCCCACCGAGGGTAGCGCCATGAGGGCGGCTTGCCCTTTCACAGCCGACCGCCCCTCACGAACAACGTGAGCGCGAGAGTTCGCCGGACATGCGGGCGGCCTTCGTCTGACGGCGCGCTCGTCTCCCTGTGTGAGCGTCACGGTCTGCCGGGTCTGTGGGCGCTCACGCCTTCCACGACCGACCGTGCACAGGCGGAGCAGTGGATCACGGATTGGAAGGGTGTCGGGGTGGAAGGGGGCTTGTACGCACAGTTTGGAGCTGACCGATTGACCACCGTGACACCGGTTCCAACGGAGGGGGTGGGCGGGTGACGTGGTCACTCTCCGATCCCATGCTCATGGTGCCGGTGGGCAGTCCAGACCTACCGGACGGGTGGGCGGCGGAGCCGAAATGGGACGGTTCTCCAGACACTCAGATGTGTCTCACCTACTGGTGCCGTCGTTTCAGGAGCCTGTGCGCGAGGGTGGCCACGGGAGTTTGGGCGCGTTCTTCGTCGTACACATGACGATCTGCGACCCGTTCCAGGTGAAAGCGATCGGTACGTTGCGCGGGGTTCCGTCCTTGGCGACGTAGGCTAGGCGGGTCAAGTCACGGGCCAGCAGCTCCTGGCTGATCGGGCGGTTCAGAACCTCGATGATCTCGTTCGGCTGCATGGTTCGGTTCCTCCTTCTCAGCGCAGTTGCTCGGCCAGTCCGACGATGATGCCCTCCGGGCCGCGGATGTAGCAGAGCAGATAGCTGTCCTCGAACCGGGCGATCTCGCCGACGAGTTCGGCGCCGTGAGGGCGCAGGCGGGCAACGGTGTCTTCGATGTCGTCGACGGCGAACATGACGCGGTGCGTGCCCAGAATGTTGTGCGGCCGGTTGCGCGGCCCGGCGCTGATCACCGCGGGGCTGCGGTACTTCGCCAGCTCGAGCCGGCTGTGACCGTCCGGGGTCCGGACCATCGCGATGTCACAGCGGACGCCGTCGAGTCCGGTGCACTGGTCGGCGAAGAGGCCCTCGACCTCCGCCCTGCCCTCCAGCTCCATACCGAGTTCCACGAAGAACGCGATGGCGGCGTCCATGTCCTCGACGACGATGCCGACGTTGTCCATCCGCTGAATCGCCATGCTGGTTTCTCCTTCTTCCTCGTGCGGCCGGTGGTGGCCGCTGATGTCCCTGGGACGGAGCCGGTGGCACGTTCTCGACATCCGCAGACCGCCGAACACCGAAAAATCTGGATCGCGCCTCAGAACCGATACAGCTGACCCGCGAGCCAGGCGCTACGACCGCCGGTCGCGCAAGCCCGGTCTCAGCTTGAGACGGGCCCCGTCGAACCCATCTTTGCGCTCATCCCGGAGGCCAACCAGTAGTCGACAAAGCGCGCCCTCCTTTTCCGCGAAGCGCCCGGGGGCCAAGAGTTCCCGGCTCGCGGCCTTCCCTGACGGCCGGTACAGGGCCGTTGCCAGCGCTGCGCGCCGGAGCCGGGCATCCCCTCCTGCTCGGCCGCTACAGCCCCAGCGGCCGACTGCGCCTGGTCGCCCGCACCACACAGCTGCCTGACTCCCTGACCCTGGACCTGGGCCACCTGCTCACCAGGGCCGGCCCCGGACATCCCTGGCAGGACGTGCGTATCACTACCCAATGGGGCAGCCGAGAGCCGCTGAACTTCACCTGTGTGGCGCCCCACCTCGTCGCCGAATTCGTCGGCGACTCATCGATCGACCACGGCCGGTGGTGGCATTCGGTATCGGTCCAGGCGCGGCGGATCAGGACCGACGTCGCGCCCCAGGACGTTCCCCCCGCCTGACGAGCTGGCGCGTCGGCCGAGGAACAGGTCCTACGACTGGCCCGGCTGGCGAAGGGTGCCGGCTGCCACGGTGTGATCGCCTCGCCTCAGGAAGTGGCGCCGCTGCGACGTCTGCTGGGCCCGGAGCCGATCGTCACGCCTGGAGCGCTCGTTCAGCCGGGCAGCGCCGATGCCGGGCCCGGCTGAGGGCCGTCACCGTCGTAGGCGGCCAGCGCGGCTTGACGGCTTTCCAGCAGTTCGCGCAGGTCTTCGGGGGTCAGGTGCTCGTGCGCCAGCTTCACGCTTGCCTTGCCCTCCACGTCTGCCCACGCCTGCCGGGCGCGTTTGTTGGCCACGCGCCTGGCATCGCTCCGCAGGAAGCCGGACCCGGCCGCGAACCCGGCAGAGGCCAGGGCGAGCAGCGCCGCGGGGACGCGTGCGTCCGCTGTGGCCAGTCCGGCGGCGCCGGCCACGCCCGCGAGCAGAGCCGCGGGGAAACCCAGCACGATGTGGGCCCTGTTCCAGAATTCGGCCCTTCGATGGGCCAGTGCCTTCTGTTGCGCCGCTTCTTCGTGCAACCGCTCGATCTCGGCGCGCAGGCGACGCGAGGGCTCGTCCGGGGCGAGTCGGGTGGATCCGTCGGCAGGAGTGGCCATGCCTGACATTCCAACACGGTTAAGCCTGGGGGGACTTGGTTCGGTAGTGACAGGCTTGCCGAGCGCGAATGGTGGGCTCTCGCCAGAACCGTCCGCCCCCGAACACGGTCACCTCAGCTGTGCCGCAGCGCGAACCCACGGTCTCCGGCTTTGCGGGCAGCAGCCGCATGCTGGCTGCGGGCGTCGATGAAGTCCCCAGGCGCCTGCCCCTACGGCTAGTCCGCGATGTTCTCCAGATCCACAGCTCACCCAGCACCCTTCACACCGACAAAGGTGAATTTGCACTCTTTCCCCGGGGAATGGTCCAGCACCGTGCCGCCGGGCAGGGCGCCTGGCCCCGGGAGCCGCGGCACCGCGCTGGCCCTTGGTGGACACGCGCCCATAGCCGACGAGGACGCCGGTGGAGGTGACGGGGAAGGCCGCGAGCGCGTCGTCGTCCGCGTTGTGACTTAGCGTCGTCATTGGTCCGTGTGGCCAACTACGACGCTCCACGCGGAGTGTTCAGCTACGGCTTCCATCAAGGTGGCCCGTTCAGCGGCCTGCCGGCCCTCCGAGCCTCTGCCGGTCGTCGTTCAGCGCAGCGTCGAGCAGGACGGCTGCCGCGTCCCGCCAGATGAAACGCTCACCTCGGACGCCTCTGAACTGCCACGCTGCTCCAGGGGCGTGCTCAGCCATATCCGACTGCCCAAGGCTTGGGCGCCGTGGCTTCCGCGGCATCCGCGGCATCCGTGGCGCACGTTCGCACGTGTGACGCCGCGTCGCGAGCTGCGCCGCCTTGCGCCGTGACCCGGCCTGATCGACAAGCCCCCACGGGCTATAGCGGCCGACGCTGCTCCAGTCGGCGGGGGCGGGCGGCACCGAGCGGCCGGCGGCATGCTCCCGAAGGCGGCGGGTCAGTTCCGGCAGGTCGTACGCCGGGAAACTCACCTGGAGCAGCTGCAGGCGAAACCGCGATACCAGCTCCTCCTGGAACATCGCCACGTCCATCGGCTTGACCGTCACGTCCCACGCGTCCGGAGCCGCCCAGTGCGTCATTCGGACGTAGAACGCGTCACGCGGACCGGCGGTCGCCATGGCCGAGACGAAGGCGAGGCCGCTGTCGACGGGGAAGTCGATGAGCATCCAGCCGCGCCTGGAATCCACCCACTCCGCCATGTGCGTCAGCGTCTCCGGCCAGTCCTTGTTGCTCTCGCCGACGTCCTGGCAGCAGGTGAAGGTTTCGAACCCGCACTCCCAGATCGCCTGGATCGTGGGTGCGAGCTGCTCGTCGATCTGTGGTGCCGGTCGCCCACCCGGACGAGGACGGTGGGGTGGGTGCCTTCGTAAGACGTCATCGAGCGAGCACAAGAGCGGGGTACGACACCCGGCCGGGGCACCCGACCGGGTGTCGTACCCCGCCCGACGTCCGCGCGGCGGTCCACCGTCGAGCCCCGCCCGCCGCTCTCTGGGGCAACCTCAAGTGCTTACCCGGGCCAACTGGAACGCTCATGGGCCAACTGTGGCGCTCAATGGAAGACCCGGGCCGTCCGAGCGCCGACACTGGCCTCAGTGGAACCAGACGACAAGTCGCACCTGGCCCGGCGGAACCGACGAAATGCGCTGGCAGGGCTACGGGTGGCGCCGCGTGGGCATTTCCCGCGAACAGCAAGATCGTTTCCCACCGGGCTTCTCAGCAACGGTGACGTGAAGCGGGCCCGCCGACCACAGGAAGCTCAAAGAACGCGAGCCACGGCCGTGGTGTCTTCTCGGGCCGGGTTTCCGCCCCACCGCGCTCGAGAGGGAACTTCCTCGCCCTTCATCAGGAAGGAGTCGGCGGCCAGCTGTGCCTGGTCGCCGATCGTGGTCCCGTAGTGGACCAACACATTCACGCCGAGCGTCACGCCAGCGCCGATCGTGGCGTGGTCGGACTTGAAGGCGCCGTCCTCCTGCGAGTGGCACTGGATGACCGTCCCGGCGTTGAGGGTGCAGCCGTCCCCGATGCTGACGAGGGTCCGCTCGGTGATCGAGCAGCCGTCGTCGAAGACCCGGCGGCCGATCCGCACGCCCAGCAGCCGCCAGACCATGGTCTTGAACGGGGTGCCGTTGAAGGCTTGCATGTATTGGTGCGACGTCAGCTTCCAGAAGCGTTCGTGTCCCCAGAAGTCGGCCTCGTAGATCGAGCAGTTCAGCGGTTTCACCGGGCGGATCCGTATGACGGCCCGTTCGATCAGCGCGAAGTAGACGACGGTGAACGTCCAGGTGAGCAGGCCGGCCAGCACGAAGGCCGGCACACCGATGGTCCGGTAGAGCTCGACGGCGGCCATGGTGATGAGGGCGAGTACGAAGAAGTGGAACCATCGCACCAACAGGTGCAGGCCCGCGGTGAGCGCGTTGTGCCTGTTCTTGACAGCGAGTCGGCGGCGCAGCTCATCACCGTGGGCCAGGTGGTCGAACTGGGTATCGCGCAGCACCGTGCGCGGGATCTCGAAGCTGGGTGAGCCCAGCAGTCCCACGCCTTCGCGCACCGGCCCGTCGATGGGGACCATGACCTTCGTCGCGAGCAGGCAGTTGTCGCCGGTCCGGCCGCGTGAAGGGTAGAGGATGCGGTTGCCGAGGAAGTTGCTCGGCCCGATCGAGGTCGGGGAGAAGCGGAAGGACGAGCTGGAGAAGTCGGCGTTGATGATCGACAAGCCGTCGGCGACCATCGTCCCGCTGCCGACCGTGCTCAGGTAGGGGGTGTCGTGCTTGACCAGCGTGCCGAAGTTCGACCCGGTCTGCTCGATGTGGGACAGGTCGTATCCGAGGCAGCGCAGGTAGTGCACAATCGCGGAGCTGTCCCCGAAGAGCGTGGTGAAGAACTTGATGTTGGTCAGCCGCGTGATCGCCCGCTGGATGCCGTGGTGGAAGCCGTACAGCGGGTAGGTCCTGCCCGGTTTGATCGCCAGGCTGAGCAACCGTGGCACCGTGCTCACCACCAGCAGGCCCACCAATATGCCGCCGAAGAAGGCCACCAGGGAAGCGACGAGCGCCTCGAGGTAGAACGCGGGGCTGGTGAAGGCCGGCGGCCCCAGGGTGAACACCGCGTTCAGCTGCGGCACCACGGTGAACACGAGGCTCACCCCTGCCAGCGTCAGCGGCAGGTATACCAGCAGCATGGCAAGCAGCTGCGACAGGCTGTAGAGGGCCCTGCGAAGGGGGCCGCACGCGGAAGGCTCGACGGCCCGGAAATCGGTCGTCGTCGGCTGCGCCGGCGTGCCGTGCCACGACTCTCCGGCTGGAACCGCCTGCCCGGAATGCAGGGAGGAGGCGTGACCCAGCTGGGTGTCGTCGCCCATCGACGTTCCGATGTCGATGACGGCCTGCTCGCTGACGGTCACATCCGCGCCGAGGGTGACGGGGCCCATCTCGATCCAGCCGTCGTGCGCCCGGTAGCAGGACAGCAGCACGTCCTTGCGGACGACCGTGCCGTCACCGATGGACAGGAGGTCGGTGCAGACAGGGACGGTGCGGGAAAGGATGGCGACGTCCTTTCCGATGCGTGCGCCGAGGGCCCTGAGGTAGAGCGCGTACAGCGGTGAACCGGTGAACAGACGCACCGGGCTGGTTCGGATGAGGGTCTTGACGCACCAGAAGCGCAGGTAGGCGAAACTCCACACCGGGAACCTGCGCGGGGTGAAGCGGCCGATGAGTATCCACTTGGCCGCAATGGGCAGCGCGCAGACGCCGAGGAAGAGCGCCGTACTGAACAACACCGCCCGGAGGTAGACGCCGGCCGTCCCCGAGCCCTCCAGGGTCCACTCGTAACCGAGGACGGCAATCGTGGCGCCGAGGGAGGAGCAGACGAGGAACATCAGCATCTGGGCCGTCCCGCACAGCACGTACCGCCAGGGGCCGGTCTGCGGCGCACCCGATGCGTCGGACGGGGCACTGGCGGTTCCCGGGGCCGACTGGGAGGTCTGTGACGGCGCGTGCCCGGGTGCCGGGGACGGGACAGCGGCGGGAGCGTCCGCGAACGCGGCGGCCAGGCTGCTGATCGTGGGGTGCCGGTAGATGTCCTTCATCGACACCGTCGGCAGGTCGTCCCGCTTGCGCACCCGTGCACAGAACTGAGCCATCACCAGCGAATCAGCACCCAGATCCGCGAAGAAATTGCCGTCCACCGGCACCTGCTCAGTACCCAAGACGCCCGCAAGCACCTCCCCCAGCAGGCTCTCGGTGCCGGCGACTGACACATCTGCCGGGGACTCAACCACCCCATCGGACGGGGCGTCCTCCTGCGCCGGGGAGAAGGTGCTGTCCGTGAACGCAGCAGCCAGGCTCCGAACCGTCGAGTGCTGGTAGATGTCCTTCATCGACACCGTCGGCAGATCGTCCCGCTTGCGCACCCGTGCACAGAACTGAGCCATCACCAGCGAATCAGCACCCAGATCCGCGAAGAAATCACCATCTAGAGGCACCCGCTCAGTACGCAGAACACCGGCCAGAACCTCGGCCAGGAGCCCTTCGGTGCCAACCGCTGCACAATCCGTGGCCGCCGTGGTCTCGGAAGACATGTGCCGTCGCCTCCAGTCAGGCCGTCCACTGTCAGATGACCGCCGAAACCGTCACGCCCCTGCTGCGCACATTGGGACGTAACACCAACAGCGGCTCCCAGCGCCTTCCGATCACCGGTTGACCGGCGGCGGGGGAGTGGCACCCCGCCGCGCCGAGAACACCCCGAGACCGATCAACCGCCCGTTAGCCGACGCACAGAAGGGCGCACATAGGGAAGAAAGGAAGAGTCGTCCGAGGCTGGCGACACGGACGGCCTGGCCCGGAGCTGAGCCACATTCCCATGCTTCCAGGCTCCGAAAAAGTGTTGATTTCTACCATCCGGCACGTGTCCGAACCACCCCCGCCGACCGGCGGGGGAGCCTCCGGCCATGTGGCTGGTGGGCAAATCGCGAGCAAGGTTTCTCAAGATCTGTCCGCGCCGTGGCGTTCGCTGAGCGTTCGCATCACGCTCCGGACCGGTCCCCAGTGGGTCTCGTCTCCCGCGACACTGTCGCGGCGTCGCGTGCCGGAGCTGTCGGTCCCCTGCCAGTCGGCGGCGGCAAGCTCGGACCAGGTGATCCACGTTGTGCCGTGTACGTCGGGGAGTCCGCCATAGGCGGCGTACTCGGTTCTCAGTGCCTCGGACGCGTCGCTTGGAAAGCCGCGGCCTTCGGCCAGAGGGCTGAAGCCGAAGTAGTTGCGGATGCCGAAGAGACAGGCGAGCGCGTCGTAGGTGTTGCCGTTGTTGAGTAGGAAGAGGTGATCCTGTCTGAATGGTGCCTGACTCGGTACTCGCATTTCCCGCCGCTCGATCTGCCATGCCGGATACCGCAGCGGGCCACCTCGAGCGCTCACAGATGAAATGCTCAGCTCGCGAAGCGCGTCGCCCCCACAGGCCTCACTCCTGCCGCAGGCTCGTGACCAGCTCACGTGGCAGACCATGGGTGTCGTGGAGGTAGTGGAAGTCCTCCTCGGTCAGCCGGCCTTGGAACCGGGGTCGGGCGAGCACCTGCCGGCCGCGCTCCAGGAGCCGACGGAACCGGCGCTCCTCCTCGAGCAACATCCGGAGCACGTCGCCTGGGCGCATGTCCTGCCGGAAGTGGTCCAGGGTGTGCTGGACCAGTTCCTCCGGCAGGTCTTCGACACCACGCGAGGGATCGTCCCGCCAGAGCACGGTAAGCACCCGTCGTACCAGGCGGCGCAGCACGTAGCCCCGTCCGGTGTTGGCCGGGCGCACGCCGTCGCCGAGCACCACGATGGCCGAGCGCAGGTGGTCGCAGACCAGACGCAGCGAGGGCTCCTCCAGAGGCCACAGGGTCGGCACGAGGCGGCGCCAGGGGTCGAAGACGTCGCATTCGAACACAGACGACTGGCCCTGGAGCAGTGAGGCCAGCCGCTCCAGACCGAGTCCGGTGTCGACGTTGCGCTGGGGAAGAGGCATGAGGGAACCGTCGTCGAGCCGGCGGTGGGTCATCATCACGTGGTTCCACACCTCCACCCAGCGGTCGTCGCGGGTGGGTGTTGACTGGGGTGGGCAGTCGCCGCTCCACAGGAAGATCTCCGAGTCAGGACCGCACGGTCCGACAGGTCCGTTGGACCACCAGTTGTCCTCTACGGTGAGTTCAACGGGGACGCCGCGGTCCTGCCACAGCTGAAGGGAAGCGGTGTCCGGCCCGGTTTGGCTGTCACCGGCATAGGCGGTGGCATGCAGCAGGCCGGGATCGATACCCAGTCCCTCGGTAAGCAGCCCGTATCCCCAGTCGAGACTGAGCGGGCCTTCGTAGTCGCCCAGCGACCAGGTGCCGAGCATCTCGAAGACTGTCAGGTGGGTGGCGTCGCCGACCTCCTCCAGGTCCGTGGTGCGCAGGCAGCGCTGCACGTTGACCAGCCGCGTGCCCAGCTGATGGGAGCGGCCTTCCAGGTACGGAGTGAGCGGATGCATGCCGGAGGTGGTGAAGAGCACGGGGTCGCCGGGTGGTGGCAGCAGCGTCGAGCCGACGATCCGGCGATGGGCGCGCTCTTCGAAGTACTCGATGAACGTGCTGACCAGCTGTTCTGTATTCATGGGATGACTCCTTCGCGTCACAGCGGGGGAGGCACCGGAGAACGGGACCGTTCAGTCGTCCGGCCGGGGCCAAGGGCGCCACGGCACTACCGACGGACCGTTTCCGGTCGCCGGGGGGAGGGGAAAGTCAGGCGGCGGCAACCGGCGAGCTGGTCGCTCGCGCGGTCGCGGTGGTGCTTGGGCCGGTGACGTTCATGCGGATGACCATAACGCGGCCCTGCCCGCGGAGCATTCAAATTTTGGTGCGGGGCGGCTCGGGGCTCAGGTGGGCCGAGGGCGGGGTGTCCCGTTTGCAGGGGAGGGAGCTCGACCGCCTCGTGGCCCTGTTCGAGGCGGGCGAGTACGAGGAGGCCGAGGCCGGGGCGAGGGTTCTTGCGGCCGCGCAACGGCGTTTCTGGGGCCGTAGCCCGATGGTGGTGTGGCTGGCCAAGGCCCTGGCCATGGCGGCTGCCGTCGCTCATGGGCGCGGGTCGGAGGTGTTGGGCGAGTTGGAAACGGCTCACGCCGCTTTGGGTCCGCGACGGAAGTGGGGCTCTGGGCATGGCCACGGCCACGGCCCTGCACGGCCTGGGCCGCCGCAGCGAGGCGGAAGCCGCAGCCCGTCAGGCGCTGACCGCCTGCGAGCAGTTCCTGCATCCGGCCCACCGCCGCATGCAGGAAGCCCGCACGCTGCTGGCCCGCACTACCGCCGAGGATCCGCTCCCTTAATGGGGCACCACTCACCGGCATGGCCGCTGATGCCCCTTCGGTGGGGTTTTTTGCTGTCTGGACCGGAAGGCCCCCGACACGTCGTGCCGGAGCCTTTGCGTGTTTGTGTGAGGGGGAGTCAGGTGGACGTGAGACTGGTCGCGTTGGCCGCTTTGTTCATCCCGCTCGTGCTGGGGGCGTGGCGGTCGTCGCCATAGTCGTTCACGGGGGTATCGCCGGCCGGGCGGTGGAGCGGGCCCGTCGTGAGGATCTGCCCCACCTGGTGCGTGCCCGTGGCAACACGCTGTCGAGTCTGCTGGGTGCGGTGCGGTTGCGGGCAGGGCAGACCGGTGATGCTGTCCGCGACAGTGCGGCGGATCAGGCTGGGAGCGGTGAGGCCGGCGGTGGGGAGGTGTCGCGGCGCTTCTACGGTCCGGACCGTGATCCCGTCGGCCGTCACATCGGTGAGGATGTCCTCGGGCGGCTGTCGGCGTACTTGGCAAAGTGCTCAGTACGTGTGTTTATGAAGGCGTGAACTGATGTCACTCGCTCGGGCGGCCGGGCGGGGATTGGTTCGGCGACTCCCGGGATGAGATCGGGGCGGCGTACGGGCTCCGGGAGTCCACTGACGAGGCCGAGTTCGCCGAGTGGCTGAGCGCCGAGCTGTGCCCAGTGGAGCTTTCGCGTGAGCGTCTGGTGGCCGGCTGCCGCAACGACGACATGGAACCGCCGGCCCCGGGGAAGGCCGATCGCCTGGTGGGCAAGGAGATCAAGGCGTTCGAGGACCGATTCTGCCGGATGTCACTGGAGGGGCCGTGGCGGGCGCCCCCGGGAACTGGCAGCCGCCGCATGCCGGGCGCCTGTGCGGACGGGGGTAGCCGGCGGTGATGGTCCTTCGCGAGCGTTCACGATGGACCATCACCTGCAGAATCGGCGTGGATTGCCGATCAGAGCCGGCGGCGGGTCAGGGAGTGTGAGGGGCCCTGCGCTTCTCGGACAGCGGTGTTGAGGGTTCTCCTTATGCCGCTGCCTGCAACTCCTCGTATTCGGCGTGGACTTCTGCGGGAG
>NZ_JBEZKA010000044.1:0-38819 GCF_040651435.1 Streptomyces sp. NPDC048479 | reverse complement strand
GCGGTGAAGAATTCGACACCTCCACCACACACGGAGGCCTTCGCCATGATCAAGACCCGTGCGTGTCAACAACGCTCGTGATCAATACAACTAGGGCAACACGCCCTGGGGTCCTCCGCTTGTCCACAACGGCTTCGTTGTCCACAGGGCTGGTGCGAACGCCCGTACGGCAGGAATCCTGTGTTCATGTCCCACGATCAAGCCTCCTACCTGGAGCTCCTCGCACGCGGTGCCGACGCGGAGGCATACGACCGGCCGGCGCTGCTCGCCCGCGCGAGCGGCGCCGGGGCCGAGTCGGTCGCCTCCCTCGAGCACGCCAAACAGCTCGCGCTGCGGGTGCGTGCCGAGCTGGAGGGGCGGCGCCGCCGCGAGGCCGAGCTCTCCGCGCTCTTCGAGACCGCGCACGACCTGGCAGGTCTGCGTGATCTCGACGCCGTGCTGAGAGCAATCGTGCAGCGCGCCCGCTCGCTGCTGGGCACGGAAGTCGCCTATCTGAGCCTCAACGACCCGGCAGCGGGCGACACCTATATGCGGGTCACCGAGGGGTCGGTGTCGGCGCGCTTCCAGCAGCTGCGGCTTGGCATGGGGGAGGGGCTCGGCGGTCTCGTCGCCCAGACAGCCCGTCCGTATGTCACCGACAGCTATTTCGACGACGCGCGGTTCGAGCACACAAGGACGATCGACACGGCCGTGAGCGACGAGGGCCTGGTCGCCATCCTTGGAGTGCCGCTGATGCTCGGCAGCCAGGTCATCGGCGTGCTCTTCGCCGCCGACCGCCGCGCCAGGGTCTTCGAACGGGAACAGGTCGCGCTGCTCGGCTCCTTCGCCGCTCATGCCGCCGTCGCCATCGACACCGCGAACCTGCTGGCGGAGACCCGCTCGGCGCTCGCCGAGCTGGAGCGGGCCAACGAGATCATCCGCGACCACAGCGGCGTCATCGAGCGTGCCTCGGAGGTCCACGACCGGCTGACCGAGGTGGTGCTGCGAGGCGGAGGTGTCCATGATGTGGCCGCCGCGCTCTCCGAAGTCCTGGACGGAACGGTCGAGTTCACGGACACCGACCTCGAAGCCACCGGCACCGACGGCCGGGCAGTGCGGCACGGGCAGGACTGGGTGGCCGCGGTATCGGCGGGCGGCGAGCTGCTGGGTGCCCTGGTGCTCCGCAACCATCCCGAGCTCGACCCCGTCGACCAGCGCACCATGGAGCGCGCGGCCATGGTCACCTCTCTGCTGCTGCTCGCCCGGCGTTCCGCCCACGACGCCGAACAGCGAGTACGGGGCGAACTCCTCGACGATCTCCTCGACGCACCGGACCGGGACCCCCGACTGCTGCGGGAGCGGGCGGCGCGGCTGCAGGCCGACCTCGACGCACCGCATGTGGTGCTGGCCGTCCGGATCGACGGACCCGACTCGGGCACCTCGGGCGCCTCCGACCGTGAGACCGCGGACCGCCGGACCGCGGACCGGCAGCGACTGTGGTCCGCCGCCTCTCACTTGGCCGCGACCCGCTCGGGCCTGGCCGCAGCCCGTGACGGCGGCACCGTACTGCTGCTTCCGCTCGGCCCCGACGACAGCGCGGCCGACCTCGCCCGCCAGACGTCCAGACAACTGAGCGGAACCGTACGGGAGTCGGTCACCGTCGGCGCGTCCGCGCCCGTTCTGGCGGCCGCCGGCGATCCGAGCCCGATAGCCGGGGCGTACGCACAGGCGCGGCGCTGCCTAGACGCCCTGCGGCTGCTCGGCCGCTCAGGCCAGGGCGCGGCCGCGCAGGACCTGGGATTCCTCGGCCTGCTACTGGCCGACCCCGGCGACATCGACGGTTTCGTACGGCGCACGATGGGCGAGGTCGTCGACTACGACCGGCGGCGCGGCACCGACCTGGTTCGTACGCTCGACGCGTACTTCGCGAGCGGTATGAGCCCGGCCCGTACCAAGGACGATCTGCATGTTCATGTGAACACCGTCGCTCAGCGCCTGGAACGCATAGGCCGGCTGCTCGGCCCCGACTGGCAGTCTCCGGCCAGGTCGCTGGAGATCCAGCTCGCGCTGCGCCTGCATGCGATGTCCGCGGCCGTCGTCCACTGAACGCGCCACCGCGCGGACCCTCCTCGGGGTCCACGCGGTGTGTTCGATCCGTGCAGCCTTCGCCCGTCAGGCAGTCTGCGCATCCGCCGGCCGGGTCGCCGGGGTGCTCTCCACCGGCTCAGCCTCGACAGCGGCCAGATCACGGTGCCGGGTCTCCCTCGCGCAGCCGATGGCCACCACGGTGAGCAGTGCCGCGGCGATGACGTACAAGGCGATGGGCGTCGACGAGTCGTAGTCGGCGAGCAGCGCGGTCGCGATCAACGGCGCGGGCGCACCGGCCGCGACGGAGGAGAACTGCGCACCGATGGAGGCCCCGGAGTACCGCATGCGCGTCGCGAACATCTCGGCGAAGAAGGCCGCCTGCGGCGCGTACATCGCCCCGTGCAGAACGAGTCCCACCGTGACGGCGAGCAGCAGACTGCCGAAGCTGCCCCGGTCGATGAGCGCGAAGAAGGGGAACATCCAGGCACCGACCCCGATCGCACCGATGAGATACACGGGCCTGCGCCCGATGCGGTCCGACAGAGCGCCCCACGCCGGGATCACCACGAAGTGCACGGCAGAGGCGATGAGTACGGCATTGAGTGCGGTCTGCTTGCTCAGCTCCACAGCGGTCGTCGCGTACACCAGGATGAACGCGGTGATCACGTAGTAACTGATGTTCTCCGCCATCCGCGCCCCCATGGCCACCAGCACGTCGCGCCAGTGATGCCGCAGCACAGAGACGAGCGGCATCTTCTCGACCTGGCCCGCTGCCGCCTTGCGCTCCTCGGCCTGCGCCAACGCCGCCTTGAAGACCGGTGATTCATCGACAGAGAGACGAATCCACAAACCGACGACCACCAGAACACCGGAGAGCAGGAACGGTACGCGCCAGCCCCACGAGGTGAACGCGGCGTCCGACAGCAGTGCGGTGAGCGCGGAGAGCACCCCAGTGGCGAGCAACTGCCCGGCAGGCGCGCCCGTCTGCGGCCACGAGGCCCAGAACCCGCGTCGCTTGGCGTCACCGTGCTCCGACACCAGCAGCACGGCACCACCCCACTCACCACCGAGAGCGAATCCCTGCACCAGCCGCAGCACGGTGAGCAGTACGGGCGCGGCGGTACCGACAGTTGCGTGCGTCGGCAGCAGCCCGATGGCGAAGGTCGCCCCGCCCATCAGCAGCAGACTCAGCACCAGCAGCTTCTTGCGGCCGAGCCGGTCGCCGTAGTGCCCGAAGACGAGCGCCCCGAGCGGGCGGGCGGCGAACCCGACGGCGTACGTCAGGAACGACAGCAGGGTTCCGACGAGCGGGTCGGAGCCAGGGAAGAACAGCTTGTTGAAGACCAGCGCGGCGGCCGATCCGTAGAGGAAGAAGTCGTACCACTCGATGGTGGTGCCGATGAGGCTCGCGGCGACGATGCGCTTGAGTGAACTGGGAGCTGGTGGAGCGGTTGCGGGGGCGGCCATGGACACCACTTCCGGACAGTTGGCGGGGACGTTTCCGTGTCGCCACACCGTAGGAAGACGCAGGTCAGGGGCACATGTGGTGGGACACCACAGTTCGGAGGGTCAGTGTGCGCGCGAACACCATGATGGGAGTGCGGGGGCCACCACGGCTTTGTGGACAAGTGGGCCGTGGTGCGCATCGCGAGCAGTGCTTCGAAGGCATGCTGCTGCACCAGTTGGTGGACCGGCGAGCGGACCATGGGACCTGGGGTGCTGTTGGTGCATCGAACGGGCCGTGGCGGTCTCGGCGACCACCTCACGACCCGGACGCCCGTTCCTGCCGTAGGTGACAGTTCGCCTTGGTCGGCCGTGCATTGGGCGTATGAACCGGTGCTCCCTTCTGCGATGATGTCACGCGAAAAGGCGTCGGCGGAACGAGGAAGCCGGTGTGAATCCGGCGCGGTCCCGCCACTGTGATCGGCGAGCGGATCCCGAACAGACCACTGCCCGGATGCGGCTGGGAAGGCCGGGACGAGCGACGACCCGAGAGCCAGAAGACTCACGCGGTCGCCTCCTCGATCGAGCTGGGGCGGATCTCCCCAGAGGGGAGAACGAGTCTGTATGCCCATGCGGCCATTGCCGGTCGATCGGGTTCCGTGTCAGCGCCCGCCTCGAAGGCCCCCGCGGCAGCTGCCTCGCGGCGTCCCCGGGCATCGCTGCCGCCGGTGTCCGCGCGGGCCCGGCCGCTTCGCACGGTGAACGAACTCCCCGGTAACGCGGGTAAGTTGATCGGCCGTGTCGCGGAGGTCGCCGCACTGACCGCGCCCCCCACGATGCTGTCACCGTCGCGACGGTGGACGGGCCTGCCGGGGTCGGGAAGACATCACTGCTGGTGCACGCGGCGTGGACGCTTCGCCCCCAACACCCGGACGCCGTCCTCTTCCTCGATCGGCTCACGCACCACTCACCGGAGGGCGACCGGCCCTTGACGAAGCGGCTGCTCCAGCGGCTGCTGCGCACGCTCGGCATGGCCGACGCGGACGTTCCCCAGGATCGCGACGACCTGATCGCCGCATGGCGCGACGCCACCAGCGGGCTGCGGCTGCTGCTCGTGCTCGACGACGTGGGAAGCGCCGCGCAGGTGCGGCCACTGCTGCCTGCCGGTCCGGGCAGCCGCGTACTGGTGGCGGGATGGGCGCAGCCGAGTGCGGCGGCGGCGCTCGTTGGCGGCGCTGCCTCTTGCGCCGCGTCCCGCGCGGAGTTCCAGCAGGGCGAGCTGGTGGGGTCGGCGTCGGTGCTGCACCGACCGCGCCTCTGCCCGTTCGGCGGGCCGGGCGTCGGCCAGCCGGAACTCCGAGCATTGGCGGCGCGGATGGCGCGGGAGGAGCGGCGGCGTTCCGCCTCCGCAGCGCCTGCCGGAACCTGGCCGGCGACCCGCTGCTGCTGGCGTTGACACGGCCGCGCAGATCACCGTCCGGAATGTGAACAGCTGTATTCGTACTCAAGGGCTGCCCTCTAGGCTGGCCGTTGCAGCTGGTTCGCCCTGTCAGCCAGGCAGGAGCGTCGCAAGAGGGAACCCGGTGAAAATCCGGGACTGCCCCGCAGCGGTGAGCGGGAACGACCGCCGTCATACGCACTGGACCCGGCCGGGTCTGGGAAGCGACGGCCAGTAGGAGTCCGCCGGGAGACCGGCAGACGTGCCCGCGAGTCCGAAGACCTGCCCGTTGCCCGTACGCGACTCGATCGCGTGCGGAGATCCCGGTGACCTCGAGGGCGGGTCGGCGTACATACCAGACGGACGGCCGCGCGCACGGCGCGAGACCGTGCCGTCCGGTTCGTCACCCCTTCGCGTTCTCTGCCCGTCGCCGGGTTCCACAGGAGACATACTCGCGAAGGAGAGTTCCGTGACCAGTTTGTCCACAGCCGCGGCAGCACGGGCCACCGTGTACGGCTACCCCCGTCAGGGCCAGAACCGTGAACTGAAGAAGGCCATCGAGGGCTACTGGAAGGGCCGCGTCACCGCTGCAGCCCTCCGGGAGACCGCCGCCGAGCTGCGCCGTGCCAACTGGCAGCAGCTCACCGAAGCCGGCATCCACGAGGTCCCGACCGGCGACTTCTCGTACTACGACCACGTCCTGGACACCAGCGTCATGGTCGGCGCGATCCCTGCCCGCCACCGTGCCGCCGTCGAGGCAGGCTCCCTGGACGGCTACTTCGCGATGGCACGCGGCACCCATGATGTCGCGCCGCTGGAGATGACCAAGTGGTTCGACACCAACTACCACTACCTGGTCCCCGAACTCGGCCCCGACACCGTCTTCACCGCCGACTCCTCCAAGCAGGTCGCCGAGCTCAAGGAAGCCGTCGCGCTCGGCCACACCGCCCGCCCGGTGCTGGTCGGACCGGTCACCTATCTGCTGCTGGCCAAACCCGCCCCCGGCGTTGCCGCCGACTTCGAGCCGATCACTCTGCTGGACCGACTGCTGCCGGTGTACGCCGAGGTGCTGTCCGACCTGCGGGCCGCCGGCGCCGAGTGGGTGCAGCTGGACGAGCCCGCCCTTGTACAGGACCGCACCCGCGCGGACCTGAACGCCGCGGCCCGCGCCTACCGCGACCTCGGTGGTCTCGACGACCGGCCCAAGCTGCTCGTCGCCTCCTACTTCGACCGGCTCGGCGAAGCCCTGCCCATCCTCGCCAAGGCCCCCGTCGACGGTCTCGCGCTGGACTTCACCGAAGCCGCCGCGGCCAATCTCGACGACCTGGCCGCGGTCGGCGGGCTGCCCGGCAAGCGCCTGGTCGCCGGAGTCGTCAACGGCCGCAACATCTGGATCAACGACTTCGAGAAGTCCCTGTCCACGCTGGGCACCCTGCTCGGCCTGGCAGGCCAGGTCGACGTCGCCGCCTCCTGCTCGCTGCTGCATGTCCCGCTCGACAGCTCCGCCGAGCGGGACATCGACCCGCAGATCGCCCGCTGGCTCGCCTTCGCCCGGCAGAAGACCGCCGAGATCGTCGCCCTCGCCCGCGGTCTCGCCCAGGGCACCGACACCATCGCGGCCGAACTCGCCGCCAACCGCGCCGATCTCACCTCCAGGGCGGGCTCGGCGATCACACGTGACCCGGCGGTGCGCGCCCGGGCAGCCGCGGTCACTGACACGGACGGCCGCCGTTCCCAGCCGTACCCCGAGCGGGCCGCCGCGCAGCGTGCCCACCTCGGCCTGCCGCTGCTGCCCACGACGACCATTGGCTCCTTCCCCCAGACGACCGAACTGCGCACCGCCCGGTCCGATCTGCGTGCGGGAAGGATCGACACCGCCGGCTACGAGGGGCGCATCGAGGCGGAGATCCGCGAGGTCATCTCCTTCCAGGAGAAGACCGGTATCGACGTCCTGGTGCACGGCGAGCCCGAACGCAACGACATGGTGCAGTATTTCGCCGAGCAGCTGACGGGGTATCTCGCCACTGAGCACGGCTGGGTCCAGTCGTACGGCACCCGCTACGTCCGCCCGCCGATCCTGGCCGGCGACATCGCACGCCCCGAACCGATGTCGATCCGCTGGACGTCGTACGCCCAATCGCTGACCGACCGCCCCGTCAAGGGTATGCTCACCGGCCCGGTCACGATGCTCGCCTGGTCCTTCGTCCGCGACGATCAGCCGCTCGGCGACACCGCACGCCAGGTCGCCCTCGCCCTGCGCGACGAGGTCAACGACCTGGAGGCAGCGGGTAGTTCGGTGATCCAGGTCGACGAGCCCGCGCTGCGCGAAACCCTCCCGCTTCGGGCCGCCGACCACGGCGTGTACCTGGCCTGGGCGACGGAGGCGTTCCGCCTCGCCACAAGTGGCGTGCGCCCGGACACTCAGATCCACACCCATATGTGCTACGCCGAGTTCGGCGACATCGTCCAGGCCATCGACGACCTCGACGCCGACGTCATCAGCTTGGAGGCAGCCCGCTCCCACATGCAGGTCGCACGCGAACTCGCCGCTCACGGCTACCCGCGCGAGGCCGGCCCCGGCGTCTACGACATCCACTCCCCGCGCGTGCCCAGCGCTGACGAAGCAGCAGCCCTGCTCCGCAAGGGACTCGAAGCGATTCCGGCCGAACGTCTGTGGGTCAACCCGGACTGCGGCCTGAAGACCCGCGGCTGGGCGGAGACCAAGGCGTCCCTCGAGCACCTGGTTGCGGCGGCTCACGAGGTCAGGGCTGAGCTTCGGACCTAGGTTTCCTGACTTGAAGGCGGGTGCCGGAGTGGTGGACCGATGTACCCCGCTCCGGCACCCGGACAGGAGGGGGGTGCCTACCTCGGCACACCTGACGAACTCCCCGTCTCAGGGCGCCTGTCCGAAGTCGCGGACCACATCAGTGAACCGCGCCCCAAGCCCCTTCCCGCCATTGCTGGACCAGAGACGTATCTGCTGCGTCTTCATGAAGGTGCGACGGAGGCCGAGCGCGCCGGGCAGCCGCCGACCGGGGTCGGCGTGCCGTTCACTGAGATGTTCCAGTACGCCGAGGACCCGCCGCTGACTTTCTTGATGGTGTCGACGGAGAAGTCGTCGAACGACGGGTACCAGGTGCCATCCCAGGCGAAGTGTCTCTTCCGGGCCGCATCGTCCAGAGCGGCGGTCGGAGTGGCACCCGGGGTCAGGTTCTGGCCTCCGTTGGTCCCGTCGCACTTGTGGGTACCACCGGTGACGGGTGACGTCGTGGCCCTTCGTTCTGATGCTGCCCTTGAAGAGCGTTCCGTCGGGGCCCTGCACCGTCAGATTCACTTTGACGGGCGCGTTGGGTCCGGTCGGTTTCGCTTGGGCGACGGCGGGCGCAGTGGTGAGGGCGAGGCCGAGGACAGCGGTCGATATCACGGCGCGGCGGACGAATGTCTGGCGCATGGTGGTGCCCTTCTGGCGAGAGCGGAGTCTGCCGCGCCTCCCTCGCCCACACGTGACACGACGAACCCCTGACACGCGTTCCGTTACGGAAGCGGCAGGGGCCGGCCAACCAGGGGCTCGAGGCTCCACGCTGCAGACCATGGCAGTGAGAAGCGGTGCGCGCAGCACGCTTGGCTCTCCGACTGGCAGCGCGGATGCGCTGCACACGGTTGCAGGTCAGTGCCGGATTCCCACCGGCTTTCCCCAGTCGCGTACGTATTCAGTTCTCGCTCCGAGTCCTGACCGGAGCAGGCGGACGGTATGCCCGACTGCGCCGCTCTCTCAGCAAAACGCGCTTTCTCCTGACATTCGAGTCGCGCGGCTCTCGGCCGCCGCGGCACCCGGCACCCAGGTGGTGTGGCGCGACGCGACCACCGGCATCAGCGACGTGGTGACGCGGAAGCGGCCGAGCGGCAGGTGCGGCTGACCGACACAAGGGGAGCCCTGTGTCAGTCGCACGACACGCACCAGCGCCCCTGCTGACCGCCCAGGCGCCCCGTGCAAGCAGCCGCACGACGAGCGCCCGGGTGACACTCGTCCCGGGTCCACCTTCGGGTGCCGCCGCGGTCGCCGACCTGTTGTGACTTCTCCCACCTGCTCTTGCCGGAGCGCGGATGGCTTACCTACGTTCGGTCGCATGTCCTCCCATGGCCCCACCCTTCCTGGCGAACCGGACGAACCCGCCTCAGCGAGCAGGCCCGCGGCGGACCGACCTGGCACCCCCGCACCGGTCGACTTCGCCGTCGACCTGGGCTCACACGAAATGCTCCGGCGGACTCATGTCCTGGCCGCTCTCGGCCCCGACTGGGACCCCGTCGCGGCACTGTGCGGCGAGGAAGAGGCGTATGAGCTGCTGTACTCCGGCCTCAGCGCGGAGCAGCAGCGCCTGTACGACGAGCTGGTCTCGGCCGGTGTGCTCCCGCGGAGAGGGGGCGGCCATGCTGCCGCTTGACCCGCAGGCCGACATCGGGCGCCGCGCCTGGGTGGCCTGTCCGAACTGCGACGACCGCCGCGGGTGCGCCACTTGCGAACAGGGGCGTACATGCTCCGAGCACTGGCGCTACATGCTCTCCAACACCGGCAGCCTGCTCCACCTGCAGTGCCCGTCGTGCACCCACATCTGGACACACGAGACCTATTTCGGCGCCACCCGCTCGCCCTGGGAGCGGATCACCCGCGGCCTGTGGCGACAGTGATCATTTAGGGCTGCCGGCGGAGCGGCGAGTGCGTCAGGGTTCCCTCCTCCCAACGCATTGAAGGACGAACCATCGTGCACCATCTCGCCCCGAGCGCCCGGCCCAAGGGCGTCAACGGGGCTTTGTCGTCCTCCCATGGCGCTGGCTGGTCGAGCAGACCACGGGCTGGATCATGCAGGCCCGCCGGAACGCGCGCGACTACGAGGGGCTTCCACAGCAGTCCGAAGCCCACCTGACCTGGGTACTCATCGCGCTGGTGACCAGGCGCCCGACCCGAACCGGCCCTCGCACCGACAACCGGTCGAAGACACCGGCCGGGCCATGACGCACGAACCCGTCGCACTGGCTCTGTCGCGCAGAGATCGTGGACACCGCCCTGCTCGGCGGACCGATCCCCGACACGGCCGCCATCCGAATCCGCTCCCGCCAGGCCGCGAACGACCTGCCGGCCCTTGCCGAGGCCGGACGGCTGTGAGCCGACGACGGAATCTCCGCGAGCACGAGCCGGAGACGGTCGCCGGGCTGGTGTTGGAGCTGTGCGACAGCGTGCGGTGACCCGATCGTGAACAACTGACGATGAGTCAGATCCCATGCCGGCTGGTCCTCTTGGCCACCATCACCGACCAACGTCGTTCGCCCGTGCGCCCGGAGCGCAAGGAGGTGTGCAGGACGTCCAGGTCGGTGCCGGTGGCCACCCATGGCCCGAACTGCCTTGTGCTGTATTCCGGCCGCGTCGTCGATGATCTCCGACGCATGCGGTTAGGCAGCACGACGTCGGCCGGCCGGCGGGTCTGCGCGCCCGCCTGGCGTTTCCGGGTCCCGTTCCCGGCGTCCGGGCTGGGATTCCGGGCTTTTCCGGGCTGTCCTCCTACGCTGCGAGGAGATCCGCCCAGTAGGTGATCCCGCCGGTATGGGCGCGTATGCCATGGCGGGCCGACAGGGCGGTGACTATGGCGATTCCCCGGCCGTGCTCGTCCGGGACAGCCCACTGCCTGGCTGGGAGCGCGAGTCCCGCGTCGGTGACTTCGACGCGCACGGCTCTTCGTTCGTCGACGCGGACCCACGACAACCGCAGCGTCGCCGGTGGCAGGGCGTGGACGAGCGCATTGGTCAGCAGCTCCGAGACCACCACGAGCGCATCCATGGTGACGTCCGGGGAAAGGCCCCACTCCGCGAGCACCGCGCGGACACGCCCGCGTACGACCGAGACAGCCCCCGGGGAATGCGGCACGGGACAGAAATGATCGACTGCCTCGCGGGCCACTGTGCTGAGCTGAGCCGCCATCTGCCCTCCTCGGCGTAGCGCTGCCGGCGGGACGCCGACCTCAACGCACGCTAGGGAGCGATGTGAGGCCGGTCAATAAACAGCGGTCGGCATTACCGAACGTTCTACCTGGATCCTGAAAAATCACCTCATCATGCGCCGCCGTAGACCGGCAAAGGCGGGCATAGAATCGCTATATGGCCGGTCCGGTCCAGTCCATCGAACGGGCGGCGGCAATTCTGCGCCTGCTCGCGGGCGGCCCGCGTCGGCTCGGACTGGGCGAAGTGGCCGCGTCGCTGGGGCTGGCGAAGGGCACTGCCCACGGCATTCTGCGCACCTTGCAGCACGTAGATTTTGTGGAGCAGGACGCGGCCACGGGAAAGTACCAGCTCGGGGCGGCGCTGCTCCACCTCGGCACCAGTTACCTCGACGTCAACGAGCTGCGGTCGCGCTCGATCAACTGGGCCGACGCCCTGGCCGCCCGCAGCGGGGAGGCAGTCCGCCTGGGCACCCCCCTGGAGGGCAGGGTGCTCATCGTCCACCACGTCTTCCGGCCGGACGACACGCTCCAGACCCTGGACGTGGGCGCGCTGCTGCCGCTGCACGCCTCCTCGCTCGGCAAGGTCCTGCTGGCCTTCGGCACCGCGACCGTGGAGTCGGCGCTCGACGCCGGGCTGGATGCGTACACCCGGCACACCCTGGTTGTCCCGGAGGAGCTCAGCCGAGCACTCGCCGAGATCCGGGAGATCGGATGGGCGGCCGAGGTTCAGGAGATGAGCATGGGCGAGGCCGGCGTCGCCGCGCCCATCCGGGGGCACGGGGGTCTCGTGGTGGGCTCCATCGGTGTGTCCGGCCCGATCGAGCGGGTCTGTGATGCCCGGGGCCGGCCTCAGCTCGCCCTGATCACCCTGCTCCGTGAGGCCGCACGGGCGATCTCCAGAGACCTGGGGGCGGCCCGCTGGTAGGTCCCACCACCGAATCCTCGACGCATCGGAAGGCGGTCCGGATCATGGTTGAACGGTATGTGATGTCCATTGACCAGGGCACCACCTCCACCCGTTGCATCCTGTTCGACCACCGTGGGCGGTTGGTGTCGGTGGCCCAGCGCGAGCACCAGCAGTATTTCCCGAAGCCCGGCTGGGTCGAGCACGACGCGGTCGAGATCTGGCGCAATCTGCGGCGCGTCGTGCCCGAGGCGCTGTCCGGCGTCGGCGCCGCCGGTGGAGAGGTCTCCGCCCTGGGTATCGCGAACCAGCGCGAGACCACGGTGCTCTGGGACCGGCGGACAGGCACCCCGCTGGGGAGAGCGATCGTCTGGCAGGACACCCGCACCGCTCCGCTCATCGAGGACCTGAGAAACGACCCCGGCGACGACTTCTTCCTGGACCGCTGCTGCCTGCCGCCCTCGACCTATTTCTCCGCGCCACGGATCCGCTGGCTGTTCGACCACGTCGCGGGGCTGGAACAGCGAGCCCAGGACGGCGAGGTGCTGTTCGGCACGATGGAGACCTGGCTGATCTGGAACCTCACCGGCGGGACGGCCGGCGGTCAGCACATCACCGACGCCACCAACGCCAGTCGCACGATGCTCATGAACATGCGCACGCTCACCTGGGACGAGGAACTGCTGGGGTTCTTCGGGGTCCCCCGCGCCATGCTGCCCGAGATCCGGTCCTCGGTGGAAAGCTACGGTGAGGACCGCTCGGTCCTACCGGGCATCCGCATCGCGAGCGCGCTCGGCGATCAGCAGGCTGCACTCTTCGGGCAGACGTGCTTCTCCCCGGGCGAGGCGAAGTGCACGTACGGGACCGGCAGCTTCCTGCTGCAGAACACCGGCACTGACGTCGTACGGTCCCGGAACGGGCTCCTCACCACCGTCGCGTACAAGATCGCCGACCAGCCCGCGGTCTACGCGCTGGAAGGCCCGATCGCCGTCACAGGCTCGCTGGTCCAGTGGTTCCGTGACCGTCTGGGACTGATCAGCAGCGCGCCGGAGATCGAGACCCTGGCGCGCACCGTCGAGGACAACGGCGGCTGCTACATCGTCCCGGCGTTCTCCGGTCTCTTCGCGCCCCACTGGCGCAGCGACGCACGCGGTGTCATCGTCGGCCTCACCTCGTACATCACCAAGGGGCACCTGGCCCGAGCTGCGCTGGAAGCCACCGGCTGGCAGACGCGTGAGGTCGTCGACGCCATGAACGCCGACTCCTCGCTGACCCTGAATGAGCTCAAGGTCGACGGCGGCATGACATCCGACAACCTGCTCATGCAGATCCTGGCCGACGTCCTCGACGTGCCCGTGGTGCGGCCCATGGTCGCCGAGACCGTCTCGCTGGGCGCCGCCTACGCCGCCGGGCTGGCCGTCGGCTACTGGTCGGACCTGGAAGTCCTGCGCCGCAACTGGCACCGGGCGGGCCAATGGCTGCCCGACATGGACTCCGCGCGGCGCGAATCGGAATACGACAACTGGCAGCGGGCCGTCGAGCGATCGCTGGGGTGGATCCAACCGTCGAACCGCCCTTGACGCGCAAACCATTACGCATTGTGACCGAGGCTCGGTCGAGGTCCCGGCCTGGGTGGTCAAGCCCTGCCGTGTGCCTTCTGCGAGAGGTGCGACAGCGAGTCGAGGGCCACGGCGGCGAGCAGCACACCACCGGTGATGACGGATTGCATCGGCGTCGGGATGCCCAGGAGAACCATTCCCGACGCGATGGACTGGATGACGAGTATGCCGAGCAGGACAGACCAGGTTGTACCGCGGCCGCCGAACAGGCTGACGCCGCCGATGACGGCTGCGGCGACGGCGTTGATCAGCAGGATGCTGGAGCCCGAGGTCTGGCCCACCGCGGCGACGCGTGAGGCCAGGAAGAGCCCGCCGACAGCGGCCAGCGTCCCGGACACCATGAACGCCGAGATCCGCAACCACACCACGCTGATGCCGGCTCGGCGGGCCGCCTCGGCACCCCCGCCGATGGAGAAGATCTTCCGCCCGTAGAACGTGCGGCGAAGGACGAAGTCGAGGCCGACGACGAAGGCCAGGAAGATCAGAAGAGCGAGCGGCAGGCCCTGGAAGCGGTTCAGGGTGTAGGCGGCGGCGAACGCGACCAGTGCCACCGCGCCCGTGCGCACGGCGATGACACTGAGCGGCCGGGACCGCACGCCGGCGGCCCTGCGGCGGCGTGTGTCCCGGTAGGACGCGAGGAAGAACGCGGCCACGCTGAGCGCCGCCAGCCCGTACGCGACTGCCGCGTCGTTGAAGTAGTAGCTGGTCAGCGCGTGGATCAGGCCCTGCTCGTGGAGGTTGATGGTGCCGCTCACGCCCAGGACATAGAGCATGAGGCCGTTCCAGGCCAGCAGCCCCGCCAGGGTGACGACGAACGCCGGTATGCCGATCCTGGCCGAGAAGAACCCCTGAACGGCTCCGATCGCCGCCCCGACGAGCATGGCGGCGACGATCGCCAGCCACTCCGGCAGGTCGTTGTGCACGTTCAGCACGGCGAACACCGCTGCCGTGAGCCCGCTGACGGAGGCGACCGACAGGTCCACCTCGCCGAGCAGCAGCACGAAGGCGATGCCGAGGGCGATCATGCCCGTGCCGACGATGTCCACGCTGAGGTTGGACAGGTTGCGGGGTGACAGGAACTGCTGGTGAAGGCTCTGGAAAACGGTCCAGAGCACGACGACGCAGATGATGCCGGGCAGCGATCCGAGTTCGCCGCTGCGCAGCTTGCGGGTGAAATCGCCGACGTAGCTCCTGAAACCGCCCTCGCCGCCCGCTGCCCGGCGCTCGTCGACGGCTGTGGGCACGGTACCGGCCGAATCGCCACCCGCCCCGGTGGGACGGAGATTCTCGGATGCCCGTGTCCTGTTCACATCGCTCCCTCCGCCGCCCGGTCGCGATGGGTTACGGCGTTGTCGGTGGCGCCGGTGATGGAGGAGACGATCTGCTCCTGGGACGTGGTCGGCACGCTGAAGAAACCATTGTTGCGACCGAGGTGCAGCACCGCGACCCGGTCTGCGACGGCCTTGACGTCACCCAGGTTGTGGGTGACGAGGAGAACGCCGACCCCGCGTTCCCGCAGCCGGTCGATCAGGTCGAGGAAATGGATGGTCTGCCTGACGCCCAGCGCAGCGGTCGGTTCATCGAGGATGAGCATCTTGGGTTCGCTGAGAAGAGCGCGGGCGATCGCGACCGTCTGGCGTTGGCCCGCGGAGAGGGAGGCGACGGGGACGCGGACGCTGGGGATATGTATGGAGAGGGTGTCCAGCAGGTCCAGTTCCCCGGCACGGCGCTCCATGGACACCTCGTCGAGGATTCCGGTCCTGCCGATCTCGTGGCCGAGGAAGAGATTGCCGACGACATCGAGGGTTTCGCACAACGCGAGGTCCTGGTAGACGCCGGCGATGCCCAGGCCTTGGGCATCGCGGGGGCGAGTGATCCGGACGGGACGGCCGTTCCACTCGATGACACCCTCGTCGGCGGGGGCGACGCCGGTGATCACCTTGATCAGGGTGGACTTGCCCGCGCCGTTGTCGCCCACCAGGGCGACGACTTCTCCGGCATGGATCTCCAGCTCGACGTCCGTGAGTGCCCAGACAGCGCCGAACCGTTTGCTGACTCCGCGCAGCGCCAGCAGGGGTGTGCTCCGCACATGAACCACCTCCTTTGTCCGTCCCGTCTCTCCCGGCCGGATTGATGCCGCACGACGTGCGGGAGGTGCGGCGTCGGGCTGCCTATTCGGTGAGTCCGGCTTTCCGGCACGCGGCTTCGATCGTCGGAGTGCAGATCTGGCCGACCGTGTAAAGGCCGCTTTTGACGACCGTGTCCTTGATCGTGCCGACGGTTACGGGGACGAGGGGGCCCAGGACGGCCGGAATCTCCTTGCTTGTGTCATTGCTGACACGGTCCGTCGCGATGGTGTCGAGCTTCTCGCCACGGCCCAGGGCGACGGCCATCTCGGCGGCGGCGCCGGCCTCTGCTTCGAAGGACTTGTAGACGGTGACGTACTGCTCGCCCTTGACGATCCGCCGCACGGCCGAGAGGTCGGCGTCCTGACCGGTGACGGGCGGCAGCGGCCTGATACCGGCGGCCTTGAGCGCGGTGACCACGCCACCCGCGAGCCCGTCGTTGGCCGCCAGGACGCCGTCGATCCTGTCCGCGCCCAGCTCGGCGATGGCGGCCGACATGTTCCTGAACGCGTTCTCCGGAATCCACTCGGCGGTGTAGTACGACCTGCCGATCTTCGTCTTGCCCTTGAGCGCGGAGAGCGCGCCCCTCATCAGGTCTCTCGTGTTCGGGTCGGTGGGGTCACCGTTCATCATCACGATCTGGCCGTCACGCGCCTTGGGGCCCATCGCTTTGAGGAGCTCCTCGGCCTGGATCCTGCCGATCTCCTCCGAGTCGTAGCCGGAGTAGGCCGAGATGGGGCCCTCGGCGAGACGGTCGTAGGAGACCACCGGTACGTGCGCGTCGCGGGCCCTGGTGATCGAGGAGCGGAGCGCCTTGTCGTCGACGGGATCCAGGATCAGGACCTTGGCACCGTCCGCGATCATGGATTCGATCTGCTGCTGCTGAGTGGCCACATCCGCCGAGGCGTAGGCGTGGGTCACCCTGCAGTCGGGGCACAGCGCCTTGACCTTCTCCACGATCAGGGGCTTGTCGGCGGTCGCCCAGCGAGCGGTGTGGGTGTCCGGTAGCAGCAGCCCGATCGTGAAGCCGCCACTGCCGGAGGTTCTCCCGCCCGCGTCCTCGCCTGCCTCGCCGACCGCCCCGCAGGCGGCGAGACCGGCGAGCGTGCACGCCGCTGTCACGGCGACGACAGCACGACGTCTCATGAGGCTGTGCACCGTCTGGAGCCGAACCGACATAACCACCAATGTATGAGAAAACCTGAAACAGTGACGGCCGGACGATGCGGCAGGCCCCGCGCGGTGGCAGAGCGATCACGACCCCGCAGGTCGTGCGGATCGAAGTACGTCGTCTCCGAGACGCTGGGCGACAACGAGCTGAGTGGGACAACAGCACGCGCCGCCGACAGCCTGTGGCCCGACGCCCGATTTTCCGAGGGGAGCTGTGACAGCCCGGCAGCATCTTTCGGCCCTGGCCCGCAGACCGAGGGCCCGCCTATGGCGTGGTGCCGAGGTCCGCGGGTGAAGTGCCGTGCTCCTTCGTACAGATACCGGGGCCGTCGGCGGCGGGATCCGGCGCGTTGTGGCCGCCTGACGCGGCGCGCAGCTCTACGCAGCACCGGCCCGGGCGGGGGGCCAGAACCGCGTCGATCCCGGTGGCTTCCAGTCCGGTGAGGAAGCCGTCGAGGAAGGCGTGGTTGATCCCGCACACCAGCTCGGGGGAGCGGGCGGCGAGCGGGTGGAAGGGGCAGTTGAGCAGCCGCAGCTCGGTGGGGGCTTCGCGGTGGGGCTCGAAGCCGTGCTGCTCCAGCATGGCCTCGCTGAGGGTGAGGGAGCGTTCGGGTCCCAGCCGGCCCGGACGGCTGCGGGCGCGTTCGGCGGCTCCTAGTTCCTCGCCCCGGTGGCGGGCCGTACGGAGCGCGGCAGACCGTGCGTCCTCACCCGGCTCTTCGGAAAGGACCGCATCGACGAGGATCTCCGCGAGTACGTCGGCGCGGCGCTCGGGGATGTTGATGCGGATGTCCATGGCGGCCGGCTCGTAGACCTTGGGCTTACGGCCGACCCTGCGGATGCCGCCGGGGCTGTCATAGCGGGAGCGCAGCAGCCCGGCCGCAACGAGCTTGTCCAGATGGAAGGCCGCCAGTTTGACCGAGATCCCGGCGTCGCCGGCCGCCTCTTCCCGGGTTACAGGCCGATGGGCGCGCCGGATGAAGTCGTACATCGTCCGGCGCAGGTCGTCCGCGAGGACCGAGACCGCTTCGACGCTCGCAGCGGCGGAGGGCTGAGGCGAAGCCGGAGTCAGGTCAGAGGTCATGCTGCAACAGTAACGCCAACTCAGTCGGGTGTAACTCGATAGACCCGCCTTGCTTGAGGGCGCTATTGACCTCTACCGCGAATAAGTCCAATACTGATTGGTGAAATCGATGAGAGGGGACGCGTCATGCCCAGCGAACTCCAGCAGCAGGCGAAGCGGCCGGTCAGTGCCACACTCGCCGGCCCCTACGGGCACCCGTTCCATCCGATCCTGGTCACCGTGCCGATCGGAGCGTGGGTGGGCAGCCTCGTCTTCGACATCGCCTCCCACGTCGTGGACGACCCAGACTTCCTCGCCCGGGGATCCATGTGGCTGATCGCTTTGGGGGTAATCGGCGCCCTGCTGGCGGCGATGGTCGGCTTCCTGGACCTGCTCGCCATCCCCACCGATACACGGGCCTTCCGTGTCGGTCTCATCCACATGACGCTGAACCTGCTGGTGACGGCCGCCTACGCGGGCAACTTCCTGTGGCGGCACGCCGGAGACGGACCGTCCGACAGCGTCGGCACCGGACAGCTCGTGCTGGGCGCAGTGAGCCTGGCCGTGCTCGGCGTCTCGGGATATCTGGGCGGCAAGCTCGCCTACCACTACGGCGTCCGGGTCGCGGACGAGGCGACCCAGGCCGAGGGTTTTGTTCCCGCCCACCGGCGGCCGAGCCGGCGCACCGGCTGACGACGACCACCACCGGCCGCGGCGCATCCGCACCGGCCCTCGCACCACCCAATGCTAGGAGTTCCCCATGGACATCGCCGCACTGATCACCTGGGTGATCACCGCTCTCGGCGGCTTCTACATGCTCGGCACCTGGATCTCGCGCGGCGGCGTCCGAGGCGGCACCAGCCGCCTGCCCGTCCCGATCGTCTTCGGCCACTTCGCGCTGGCCGCCATCGGCCTGGTCGTGTGGATCATCTACGTGATCGCCGACAAGGACGCGCTTGCCTGGACCGCCTTCGGCCTGCTCGTGCCCGTCGCCCTGCTCGGCTTCACGATGCTGGCCCGCTGGATCCCCGTGCGCCGGGCCCGTACCGCGGCCCCGGCGGCTGAGGGGGAGCGGTCCGAGCCTGCTGAGCGATACTTCCCCGTGCCGGTGGTCGCCGGGCACGGCCTGTTCGCCGTCGTCACCGTCGTCCTGGTCCTGCTCACCGCTCTCGGTATCGGCGGCAGCTGACATGACCCATCCACGCGCCATGTTGCACATAGCACCTGGCGACCCGAAGAGATCGATACCTGCGGCGTCACCCACACCTGCATGACTCTCCGCGGGGTCCAGGCCGCCGACTCCGGCACCCGCACCTCCAGCCTCCTGGGCACGCTGCGCAGCGGCGCCCGTTCGTGCGGCGAATACCTCCCCCTGACCGGCCTGCCCACCTGATTCGACCCCCGACCCAGGTCGTTCAGCGGCTTGTCTGAACGATCACGAGAGACCGCGTTCATGGAAATCTGGATCAACCCCGCCTGCTCCAAGTGCCAGTCGGCGCTGTCCTTGCTGGACGCGGAAGAGGCCCGCTATACGGTCCGGCACTACCTGGAGGACCCGCCGACCGTGGCGGAGCTGGAGGAGGTCCTGCAACGGTTGGGCCTGGAGCCATGGGACATCGCCCGAACCGGCGAACCGGCAGCCACCGACCTGGGCCTGACCTCCTGGCCCCGCGAGACAGCGCACCGCTCCCGGTGGATCGAGGCTCTGGCGGCCCGTCCGGTTCTGATCCAGCGGCCGATCATCACCGCCGACGAGGGAACGGGGGTGATGGCACGGACGCCGGAGTCGGTCCGGTCGGTCCTGCCGTAGCTCCGGCCCGACGCCCTACGGCGCCCCGGGCCGGCAGTCGTGCCCATGCCGCTGAGGGACGGCCGGGTCGAGATGCGGCGGATCCCCGGCAGCGCGTAGCTTATTTAGGTAAGGCTTACCTCGCCCACTGTCGCGCGGCCAGTCCCTGCGCAGCCCTACCTGGAACGGCCATGTCCGATTCGCAGATCGCTCTGCTCGGTGCTGTCGCCGGGTTCACCATTTATCTCGGCTTGCCCATCGGCCGCCTGCGCAGTCCCGCACCCCGACTGAGGGCGGGGCTCAACGCGGTTGCCATCGGCATCCTGCTCTTCCTGCTCTGGGACGTCCTCAGCGCAGCCTGGGAGCCCACCGACGCCGCGCTGAGCGACAACCACTGGGCAACAGCGGCCACCGGCAGCTTGGTGCTCACCGCCGGCCTCGCCGTCGGCCTGTGCGGCCTGGTGTACTACGACCGCTGGAGTGTGCGCCGCCGGGCTTCCGCCGCGGCTTCGTCCCAGGGCCCGGGGGCGGCAACCGCAAGCGAACTGGTCCCCACGGCCCGCTCGCGAGCCGCAAGCCTTGCCTTCATGATCGCCACTGGCATCGGCCTGCACAACTTCGCGGAAGGCCTGGCCATCGGCAACTCCGCCGCGCAGGGCGAGATCTCACTGGCCGTACTGCTGGTCATCGGTTTCGGCCTGCACAACGCGACCGAGGGCTTCGGCATTGTCGCCCCGCTGGCAGCCGAGGGAGTGCGACCCTCGTGGGGCACCCTTGCACTGCTCGGCCTGATTGGCGGCGGTCCCACCTTCGTGGGCACCCTGATCGGCCAGCAGGTGGTCAACGAAACCCTCAGCATCGCCTTCATGGGCCTGGCCGCCGGATCCATCCTCTACGTGGTCATCGAGCTGTTCGCCGTGGTTCGTCGAGCCGCGATGAAGGAGCTGACCACCTGGATGATCCTGCTGGGCCTGCTGCTCGGCTTCGCCACCGACGCCGTGGTCACCGCCGCCGGCGTGTGAACCCCGGCGGCTCAGCTCTCCGGCTGCTCGATCAACTGGGCGAGGTAGAGCGGCTCACCCAGCTTCTCGATCAGCTCCAGCTGGGTGTCGAGGTAGTCGATGTGCTGTTCCTCGTCGGCAAGAATCGACTCGAAGAGGTTCGCCGAGGTGATGTCGCCCTTGGCCCGCATGACGTCGGTGCCGCGCTTGAGGCGGTCGATCGCCTCGACCTCGACTTCGCGGTCCGCCTGGAACATCTCGGTGACCGTCTGTCCCACTCGCACATGAAAGAGCCGCTGGTAGTTCGGCAGGCCGTCCAACAGGAGGATCCGGTCGGTCAGGACCTCCGCGTGGTTCATCTCTTCGAACGACTCGTGCCGGGTATGTGCGGCAAGCTTGGTCCAGCCGAAGTTCTCCTGCATCTTGGTGTGCAGGAAGTACTGGTTGATCGCGGTCAGCTCGGCGGTCAGCTGCTCGTTGAGGAACTCCATGATCTCGGGGTCACCCTGCATGGCTCGCCTCCCTGCTCCTGGCCGGGTGGGCACGAAGAGACGCCGCACCGGCGGCCGCCTGCATACGGACATCGTTTCACCAGACAAGTCCGACTTCCAGGAAGGCCACACTTACCCGCCCCCCGCGCGCAACGGCCATCAGATGGTTCACATGTGGCCGGAGGGGGGCGTTGGAGGCGACGGGGGCGCAGGCGGCGGCGATGCCGGCGGGGTCTCGGCGGGGGATGGTGTCACTGACCGGACTTCCTTCGTCTCAAGGCATGGAAGCAGCGTGAACTACCGCCGGCTCCTTCAGGGAGTGACGAGGCCGAGCCCGCTGTTCCAGCGGCCACGGCGCGATGTACCGGACGCTCCAGGGGCCACCGCGCGATGTAAAGGAGAACGCGGACAGGGGCGGCACATCGAGATGCCAGAAGGCTTTTGCCGGCGCGGAAAAAGCATGGACGAGCAAGGCCCGGACAACGGCTGGTTCGGTGATGGCCAATGCGCGGCCCGTGTCAGGCGGCACACTGCTCAGCCAGTTCGCGACTCGGTGGCAGAGCTGGCGTACGGACTCGCCGCCATGCGGCGCGGCATCCGGGTCGGTGAGCCAGGCGGTAAACCCGTGAGGGTCGGTGGTGGCGACCTCGTCGATTGTGCAGCCGCGCCACGTGCCGTAGTCGAAGTCGCGCAGCGCGGGCTCGAGTCTTGACTCCAGGCCGAGGGCGTCGGCGATCTGCGCGCAGCGGGAGGAAGGCGCACGGATGGCGAGCGGGTACGGAGGGAGCGCTGCTCCGGCGGCGGCAGCCTCGCGCAGACCGCGCTGACTCATGGGGCCGTCACCGAAGAGTGCGTCCCTGCCGGTGTCCCCGGTTGTTGCACACAGAAATGTCAGTCGGACTGTCATGCGGCTGACCTCCTTCATCGCCCGGCATGACGCCGGATGGCTGTGAGACCTTCGAAAACCTGGGACCGAGGGGGTCGGTGGAGGTTGTGTCCGGTAGAGGCTCTTGGAGGTTTCGTTGTCCGCCGCCGGTCAGTTGATGAGGCGGGCGGGTGTGGTGGCGGCGTGCAGCATGTATTCGAGTGGTCCGCGCCGGAAGAACCGGGTCCAGATGAGGGCCAGCAGCATGGCGGCTGCGACGAAGCCGAGGAGGACTGGTAGGGCAGCGGAGTCCGGCAGGTCGTCGGTGCCCAGGGCCTTGATGGCGAGGATGTGGCCGACGTAAGCGGTCAGGGACATCGAGCCGAGGGCGATGACGGGCGGGGCCAGCCACCACAGGCGCGTCGACCGGTCCGTGGCGATGAGGCAGGCTGCCAGGACCACGAGGGCGACGCCGGTGTTGCCCAGGATGGACCATGTCGTCTGGCTGTGCGGCGCGGCAACGAGCAGCCAGTCAGGAGTGCTGGTGGTGGGGTCGCCGACGGTGTCGGACCACCAGGCCGATCCGGCCGACCCGCCGTCCGTGGTCGCGCTCACGGTGGCCTGCGCGCCCGGGACCAGATGCAGGGCCAGCCATGAGCCTCCGTAGCCGAGTACGGCCAGCGCGCCGCCGGAGAGGGCGACATTGACGCGGATGTCGGGCCGGTTGAGGTCGAGCCGGGCCACCGCCATTCCGGCGATGATGAAGGGCAGCCAGGTCAATACCGGGTACTCGCCGGTGATGAACAGCCCGACGATTCCGTCCGAGCCGGTGATGCGGGCCAGCGGATCGTGGGCGATGACGGTATCGGTCCAGCTTCCGCCTTCGGCCGCAGCCCGAAGCGGGTACAGGACCTGGGGCATGACGAGCGCGGTCGACGCGGCGATGACGGCCAGAGTGACCGCCCGCAGCCGGTACAGCGGAAGGGCGAGGACGAAGAGCAGTCCGTAGCAGGCAAGGATCACGTCGACCGGGGTGTCCAGTGCGGTCAAGGCGTATCCCAGGACGATCAGGACGGCGGAGCGGATCAGTACCCTGCCCACCGCCTGCCGCCCCGCACGCCCGGTCCGCGGCTGCGGCCGCCCGGTGAGAAGGACCAGGGAGAACCCGGCAAGCAGAGCGAACAGGGCAGCGGACCGGCCACGGGCCACCTCCATCACCCAGCCCAGCGGGCCGCCCACTGACGGCTCGGGACCGACGTGGGCCGCGTACATGCCGAGGATCGCCAGACCGCGCGCCAGGTCGAGGCCGATCAGCCGCCCTGTTGACGGCTTGAGGAAGGGGGAGCGGCCTGCCTCGGCCGCGGGTGCCGCCGCGGACGCCGCTACATCGTGCGTCATGTCCTCAAGAGTCGGAGAAGCTCCCGGTCATAACCATCCGGCAGGTGTCCGGACCGCCCCCGCCGACTGGCTGGCGCACCCCTGCCGCCTGGCCGGATTCGGTGTCGGGCACCCGCAGGGCGTCCCTCGGCATGGTACGAATCGGACAGTGGTCCGATGGCGAGTGGAGCACGTGTGATCCGGGTAATGGTGGTCGACGACGAGGCCCTGATTCGTACGGGCTTTCAGCACATCCTCGACGCGGCGGACGGCATCGAGGTCGTGGCGACGGTTCCTGGCGGCCAGGCGGTCCGGACGGCGCAGCGGATACGTCCCGACCTCGTGCTGCTGGACGTCCGGATGCCGGACGTCGACGGACTCACCGTTCTGGCCGCCCTCCGTCGGCTGCCGCGCCCTCCGGTGGTGGCCATGCTCACGACGTTCGACATGGATGAGTACGTGGCAACGGCACTTCGCTCGGGCGCCGCCGGCTTCCTGCTCAAGGACACCGACCCCGAGGAACTGCCGTTCCTGGTGCGGACCCTGGCCGACGGCGGCACCGTACTGTCGTCCAAGGTCACCCGGACGGTCGTGGACGGCTACCTCGAGGCCGGCTCCCAGGAACCCGCCCCCCACAGCCTTGACCGGCTGACCGACCGCGAGCGCGCCGTACTCGTCCTCATCGCCGAGGGACTGTCCAACACCGACATCGCCACGCGGATGCACCTGAGCACCGGCACGGTCAAGGACCATGTGAGCGCCATCCTCACCAAGCTGGAGGTGGGCGGCCGCGTCCAGGCCGCACTGCTCGCCGAACGGGCCGGCCTTCTCAAGCCGCCGCGGGAGCAGGAGGGGGGATGATCCCCCGCCGCGTGACCACCCCGCTGCTGGACGCCGCCCTCGTCGCGGCCGCGCTGCTCGATGTCTGGGTCAATGTCCACATCGACGAGCCGCTACGCCTGGCCTGCGCCCTGGCCGCCGCCTTCTCGCTTCTCTTGCGCCATCGCCTGCCGCTGCTCACCTTCCTGCTCACCCTGCCCGCCGTCCTGCTCTCCGACGCGACCTTCGCCGCGCTGGCCGCGCTGTACACACTCGCCTCGCTCACCCGAAGCCGCACCCTGCTGGTCATCTGCGCCATGGCGTTCACGATCGGCGACATTTCCTCGTGGCCGTCACCGAACTTCGACCTGTCGAACACCTCGACCTGGATCACGCTGGGCTACACCGCGGCGACGGCGGCCGCTCCCGTCTTCCTCGGCCAGCTCGTCCAGACCCGGCGTGATCTGTCACTGAGGCTCGCCGAAATCTCCGAGGCGCGTGACCACGAGCGGCTGCTGACCGCCCAGACGGTGCTGGCCAAGGAGCGCGCGCAGCTCGCCCGGGAGATGCATGACGTGGTCTCTCACCAGGTCAGCCTGATTGCGGTGCGGGCCGGAGCGCTCCAGGTCGGCACCCGGGACGCCGAAGTCAAAGAGGCCGCAGCCACGATCCGGCGGCTGAGCGTACAGACCCTGGACGAACTGCGGCACATGGTCAGCGTCCTGCGCGCCTCCGGGGGCCGCCCCACTGAGCTCACCCCGCAGCCGTCCCTGGCCGACCTCCAGCAACTGGTCGACAGCAGCGGCATCGAGGCCGAGCTGCAGACGGATCTGCCCGACGGCCTTCCGCCGACCGTCCAGCGCGCCATCTACCGCACCGTCCAGGAAGCGCTGACCAACGTACGCAAGCACGCCCCCGGCGCAACCGCGAGTGTTCGCATGGGCCACGAGGGCGACGCCGTCCATGTCACGGTCACCAATACCGCACCGACCCGGCCCGCTCTCCCTCTGCCCAGCGCGCACTACGGCCTGGTCGGCCTGGGGCAGCGCGCCGCGCTTCTCGGTGGCACTGTCACCTTCGGCCCGACGGCCGACGGCGGCTACGAACTCCGCCTGGAGCTTCCGGCCGAAGGCACATCGTGACCAGTGGACACGAGCGGCCCCGCTGCGCGATCGAGTTGACGGACAGCTGGTGCTGGGCAGGGTGGTGGTGCTCAGAGTGCAAGACGTATGAGTCGATTCAGGTGGGGCGCGGTGGTGAAACGGCCCCGGGGGCGGCCGGTCGGACTTCCTCGCGGACGAGGTCGACGACTTGGTCGGCGATCATGTCGAGGATGCCCGCCGCGGCTGTGTCATCGCCGAGAACGAGGAAGTTCAGGGTGAGTCCGTCGGTCATGACGGCCAGATAGCGGGCCAACACGGGGACGGGTACGCGGAGTTCGAACTTCATGCTGTGGCGGAGCTGTTCGATGAGTTCGGTGTAGGTGTCGGAGTACAGCTCGTACTGCCGCCGCGCCAGATGTTCGAATCCCGGCTGACGCAGGGCGTACTGCGTGAGTTCGTAAGTGAGCATGTGCTCCCCGGGGTTGGCGGACACATGCTCCCAGTAGGCATGGAATCCCGCCCGGATGGTCTCCCGAAGGGTGGCCTTCGGCCGGATCGCCTCCTTCACCACCGTGACGTAGTGATCGGTGATCGCCGCGATGACTGACTCGAGCAGGGCCTGCTTGGAGTCGAAGCAGTAGTGGAAGACGCTCAGCGAGACGCCCGCCTCGGCGGCGATGGACCGGGTCGTCGTCCTGGAGACACCGTCGCGCGTCATCGCGCGGATCGCTGCCTCGATCAGCTGTCGACGCCGCTCGGCCGACGGCATCCGTGCCATGTGGTTCCCTTCGGTCTTGTGACGCGGCGAGGCACGCGGCCGGGGCCGGCCGGATCAGGAGAGCTGATCCGGCCGGCCCCGGCCCTGGGCACTCCATCGGTGTCGTCAGCTGCTGTAGACGCCGACTTCGTGGAGGGAGTAGCCCCAGTTGGTGCCGCGCTCCAGCCCGTGGATGCGTACGTAGCGGGCTGTCGTTCCGGTGAACTGTGCCGTGTCCAGGCCGCCGTCGCCGGCGGTCGTGGACCATACGGACTGCCAGTTCGTGCCGTCGGTGGAGACCTCGATACGGTACGCCTTCCCATAGGCGCGCTCCCAGTTGAGGGTGACGCGCTTGATCAGGCTCGGTGCCCCGAGGTCGAACCGGAGCCACTGGTCGTCGCTCCAGTCGCTCGCCCAGCGGGTGTCCGCGTTGCCGTCCACGGCCCTGTCGGGTGCGTAACTCGTGAACAGGCTCCACTCCGACGAACTGGCCGAGGCGGACGAGCCTGCGGCAAGGTTCACCCCGGCCTTGTGGTTCTCGGACGCCTTCCAGGTGTCGAGGTAGGACTCGGCGCCACGGAAGAGGTCGTCCACTACACCCTTGCCGCCGACGATCCGTATGTCCTCCAGCCAGTCCGGGACCAGACCGTAGTGCGCGGCGCCGTCGGTGTTGATGTCCCAGGTGCGCTCGCCGGTGGTCTGCTTGTCGATGACGGCGCTTCCGTCGGCGCTGCGGAAGGGGTACCGCACTGGGTTCGGGGTGTCCGCACCGCGGGGCCCCGGCCAGCCGCCGACACCGTTCATGTCGGTGCCGTAGCCGTAGCCGACGTGGTACTTGTCGCGCAGCGCCTTCGTCCGGTTCGCCTCTGCGGTGAACCCCTCGGCGCCGTGCATGTACTGGGCGATGAAGCCGCCGAGACCGTAGACCCGCTCGGTCCAGTTGAGGTCCATCCAGCTGTGCGAGGAGATCACGCCGGGGTACGACTCGGACTCGAAGACGTCCAGGGCCCGGCCCGCGGCCTTGACGCTCATATGGTCGATCTCCAGCATCATCTTGCGTTTCATCATGCCGCGCACGGCGTACTCACCGAGCTCGGTGAGACCGCGGGTGTTGCACTGTGCGTCCGCGGCGTACGACGGGACCTTCACGCCCTGCGGAAGTTCCTTCTCCGCCTCGGGCGCCGACGCGATGCCGATGGGGTTGTCGTGCTGCGGGCCTTTGCACTTCTCCGTCTTCCAGAAGGTGCCGGTCGACAGGAACTGGCCGACGTTGATCGCCGTGCCGAGGGTGCCCTCGTCGAAACGGACCCCGCACAGGGCGTTGTCGAATTTGTGACACAGGAACATGCTGCGTACGCCCAGCTTGTACAGCTCGTCCAGACCGCGGTCGATGTCGTCCTTGCCGCACTGCGCGATGTCCAGTATCTGCTTGCATCCGAACGGCTCTGAGGTCTCCACCCCCAGAACGACGGCAAGCTTGCCCTGCTGGATGACCTGGCGGGCCTGCGCGGTGTCGGTGACGATCCTGAACCAGCCCTTGCCCGGGCCGCCGTACATCTTGTCGATGTAGGCCTGCATGTCGTACGTCTTCTGCGCCTGCAGGCGGATGGAGGTCATCTCGTCGCAGCTGCGGTCCTTGAAGAAGTAGACCGAGCAGATCACGCCGTTGGTGACGAGGTCGTTGACGAGCACTCGCTGGCCGCCGCGCCAGGCCCGCTCGATCCAGGCGTAGTAGTTCTGCTGGTGGGTCAACGAGTCATGGGCCGGCCAGTCCTTGAACGTCGGCCATCCGTTGGGGTCGTGCTTGCCATCGCCACCTTTGGTGATGAAGTCGAAGATCGCGAGCGAGCCGTCGGGGTAGTGCTCGGGGCAGTCCTTGAGCGCGTCCGCGATCCCCAGTTCGGAGAACGGTTTGCCGCAGATGAGCCGGCCGCCGAAGGCCTCGTTGGACATCAGGTGGTTGTGTGCGTCGACGAAGCCCCGTACCTGTCCCTGGGAGTCGGTCCCTTTGAAGGGCTCGCCCGTGACATTGATCTGGGAGTCGGGCGCGGGCCGCGCGGCCGGGGTCCACCAGCCGGACTCGGCCGAGGAACTGGGCGCTGTGCCGAGGACCATGGCCACCACGGTGAGGAGCAGCGACAGAACCGCGATGGGCCTGCGTTTGCGGTGCGAGTGTCGAGTCATGGGCATCACTCATGCCTTCGGTAAGCGGATGGTGGGGGGTGAGGAGCCGATGCCGTCCGGGGTCACGTCCGTCCCTGGGGTGGGTTGTCATGGCCCGTGTAAGCGGTGCGACGAGAATCGCGACTATCACACTCGGAGTCAATAGTCCGGGACGGATGACCTGATGGCTCGGCCGATCCGCCGAACTCGTCGGGTGGGCAGGGGTGATGGCGGTCGAACAGGCCTTCAGGACCAACCGCAACCGTGGGCGACGGCCTCTCTCCCGCAACACATCTCACGGATGGCCGTCGCCGATCGGTCCCGTGGACCGATGCACAGTGCTGCTCCGGGACCGCCAAGAAGCGCGGCCCTCACGGGCGCCCGGCTACACCCCCGTCGGCGGCCTGCGCGCAGCGTATGTTCCCGCGCCCGCCGCCAGCAGCATCACGCAGCCCGTGAAAATCAGCCCGGCTTGGCGCAGCCCGAGCCATGTGGCCATGGCGCCGACACCGACCACCGGCACCGAGATCCCGGTGTAGGCGACGACGAAGAACGCCGAAATGGTGCCGCCTCGTTGCTGTGCCGGGGCCGCGCCGCTGACCAGGGTGAGTGCCGCGCGAAAGGCCAGTCCCTGGCCGGTGCCACCGCACAGGGCGCCCAGGACCAGCAGAAGCATGGATTCGGCGATCAGTGATGACGCCACGAACAGCAGGCCCACAACGAGGATGCCGCACCCCACGGGGAGCGCGAGGCGCGCGCCGATCCGTTGTGTCAGGGACTGCCCGACGGTCGAACCGAGGAACACGGAGAACACCACCGCGCCCGAAACGGCCAGGTTGTGCACACCCAGCGTCTGCGAGGCAAAGCTCGGCGCGACCGCCGTGAACAGCCCGAGAAGCGCGAAGCCGGCGAACGCCGCCAGCGCGGCGGGCGCGAACACGCCCTTCACCTCCGGCGGCACGGTGACTCCCTGCGGCTTCAGCTGCGGCCATCGCTTCGGCTCCGCCACGGTCTCCGGCAGGAACCAGGTGATCCCACTGGCCGCAGCCACCAGCCCCAGGTGGACCCAGAACGGCAACATCAGCGGCCAGGGTGTGTACTGCGCGAGGAGGCCGGAGAGCAGTGGCCCGCAGCCCAGACCACCCATGTTCGCCGCGGTGGCGGCAAACCCGGCCCGCGCCTTCTGTCCAGGACCGGCCAGCTCGATGACGGCCGCTGTCGCCGCGCCGCTCAGCAGGCCGGCCGCGCAGCCGGACAGCAGCCGCCCCGCGAAGAGCAGAGGCAGACCGCTCTGCAGGAGGAAGCATCCAGCACTCGCGGCCGACAGAGCCATGGCGCACAGGAGCACAGGTCTTCGGCCGACCTCGTCGGAGTAGTTGCCCGCCACCAGCAGCACGGTGATGACCGCGACGGCATACACGGCGAAGATAACGGTCACCATCAGCTCGGAGAAGCCGATCTGTTCCTGGTAGAGCCCGTACAGCGGTGTCGGCAGGGTGGTCCCGGCCATCCCGATGGCGAACACCGCTGCCGCAGCCGGATAGCCCGGTCGCCAACCACCGCCTGCGTTCACTGCGCCCTCGCGAACCATCACGCACGTCACCCTACGAGCGCCCCCTCGCTGCCGCCGCCCGGCACGAGGCGCGCTGCCCCGAACGTGAGCCGGCGCGGGCCTCACCCGGCGCGGAACTGTTTGTTGTGCAGCGGTGACCGGAGGGACTTGGTAATTGTCAGTCCCAGACAGCTGGGACACACTCAGCGTCGCCCAGCACTGGATGCTGCGCAGCGTCCTGGGCATCGGTCCGGCCGTCCCGGCCGGCCGGCGCCAAGCCCGACTGAGCCGCGCCGAGAAATGGGTGCTCAACCTCGCCGCCGTCCGCCAATACCGCCAGCGCGAGGGGCACTTGGACGTACCCCGCGGGCATCGCGAAACCGTGGACGGCCAGACCATCACATCACCCTGGGGATCTTCATCGCCAACGCCCGGGCACGGCACGACAGCCTCGCGCCCGACCGCGTCACCGCGCACTCGACGAGCCCGGCTCCTGCGGGGAGATCCCGCCGGCGACGGTGCGGGCGGCACGGGCGGCGATCGGCTTCCTCCGTGGGAAGGGGGTCTTGGAGGGCTGACTTCCCGTCAGTACGATGCGCCTTAGTTGATCACTCAGCGTGTGGTTTCGGCCATGGTCCGTGAATGCCACGCTGAGTGCTCGCGCGCCGACAACTGAGAGGGAATCAAGAGTGACTCACGCACTGGCAGTTCCGCCGATGTACGCTCCCATCCCGTCCGCCGTGCACCCGAGCTACGCAGCCATCGATGCACGGACGGCAGTCTGGGCCGACACATTCGGTATCGGATCGCAGGAGTGGCGCCGCCGCCTCGTCACCCAGGACATCGGCGTGTTCGCCGCTCGAATCCTTCCTGAGGGGCAGGAAGAAGTCGTCGCGCTTCTCTCCGACTTCGTCATATGGCTCTTCGGCGTGGACGACGGCTACTGCGAGGAAGGCGATCTGGGCGACAAACCGGGCGAGTTGGCGGCGGCGCTGCACCGTCTGCTGCGCATTGCGCAGAACCCCGAGTCGCCCATGCTCACGGACGACCCCCTCGCCGAGGGGCTGCGTGATCTGACGCTGCGGGTGGCCCGTTGCGGAACCGCCCTGCAGGCCGGGCGGTGGGTGGACACCCTGCGCGAGTACTTCTTCGCCGTGGTGTGGGAGGCGGAGCACCGCGCCGCGAGCCGGGTTCCCAATCTGAACGACTACACCTTGATGCGCCTCTACGACGGCGCGACCTCCGTGGTGCAGCCGTTTTTGGAGATGGGGCACGGATTTGAACTCCAGCCCTATGAACGGGACAGCAATGCGGTGCGGGCCGCCTCCGAGATGACCTCGTTCATCACCACGTGGGACAACGACATCTACTCACACCACAAGGAAAGCCGCGGGACGGGCTACTACCTGAACGTCATTCGGGTGCTGGAGCACGAGTACGCGCTGAGTCCGGACGAGGCGCTGACCAAGGCGATAGCCCAGCGCGACCGCGTGATGTGTCTCTTCCTGAGCCTGCGTGCGAAGTTGGATGACGAGGGCAGCCCGCAGGTGCGGAAGTATCTGCGCGGCCTCTCCTCGTTCATTCGGGCGACCCAGGACTGGAGCATCAGCTCCCTGCGCTACACCACGCCCGACGACCCGGCCGCCCTTCCCTCGTCGTTCACCGACAGTCCGACCGACGACAGCACCGACCCGCTGGACATCCCCTCGATCTCCTGGTGGTGGGATCTGGTGCCCGTCTCCCGAACGGCGCCTCTGGGCCAGTCCAGTGTTCCGCCCGGAGCGAGCCGGTACACCCCTGGTCCCGCCTGATCTCGCTTCGGGGCACCGTGGAGGCATGACCGAGAGCTTCGGGGTTGTGCCTCCATCCATGAATCGGGGTGTCGCCGGTTGCGGGCGTCCAGCCGAATGCCTGGCTGTGCCTAACGCCCAGGCAGGGATCCCTGCGGGAGGAAGAAGAAGAATACGTCGCTCTGGGTGACGAAAGTCTGCAGTGATCGTTTCCCGCACTCGCGGTGATCCTTTCCCAGTTTGCTGTTCAGCGTTGGGGCGAAGCCAGGAGTCTACGGCCACACGACCTTGCCGTACCGAACCGTCAGGGACTCAAATCGGTCGGACTCGCAGAACCTGGTCCAGCCCAGGTGGACCGTACTGGTGGAGGGACGGTGACGGTCATCGGCTTTGGTAGCCAACCAGCTGAGCAGTTCACCAATGCGGTCGAATTCGTCGGGGTGAATCTCCTGTCGAATGGTTACGGCCCATGCCCCATAACGGGCGTCCTCCGGTTGCAGCAGCACCGAGACGAGTGCTCCGTCCACCTTCCAGGCCTCGCCGTGGCGGCCCAGCAGAGGCACAGGATGGTCCTCGGTGACGAGTTCGCCGCGGTCGTCCTCTACAACGACCGGAAACGCAGGCACGATGTGGAGCTTCTCCGGCTTGGGGCCCAGCCCGAGATGCCACCGAAGCTCTGCGACCTCCTCGTCCAGGAGATTCTCCGCCAGGTTGAGGACGATTGAGAGCTCGTAGATGTCAGCCATGGCGGCAAGGTATCGCCCTGGTATGACGATTCCACTGGCCGCGACCGGTCAGATCAGTGAGGCGGACCAGACTCCTGCAGTTGATGACGGGATGAGCTGCCACAGTCGTGGCTGCGCAGGAACACGGGCTCTGCTCCTCGGGCACACCGACAGCCAACCTCCGATTGCGCAGGGTATCGAATTCCTTCGCCAACGCCCCCTGCTCGGAGGGCACTTACGCAAAGGGGCGTCCGGATCCGAGATGGTTCCGGACGCCCTGGATCGAGCAGTGCCGTAGCGTCTTTACAGGTCGCGGCGGGGGGTGATCGGACGCAGGAGAACGAACACGCCGATCGCTCGAATGATGGCCGGGGCTTCCACAACTACGGCCATGACCAGGACTTCGAGCATCCCGACGAGGGCGATGCTGAGCGGGCTCATGATCCTCCACAGTGCTGAAGCAGGCACAGGACAGAACCGGTTCGCGCCCGGCCGTCGGCACCTGCGAGCAGGGCGATCACGGACAACGCAAGCATTCTTCCGCAGGTACGGAAGCGTTGGCCATGGGGCCGATCACCGAGACGTGTCTCGAGCACGCCGGGTGACGGTCATCGGAATGCTGTCGGCATGGGCCACGGCTGAGGCCACTTCCTTGGGCGTGTGTCCGGGAACCGGCGTGAACTGCCACTCGGAGAGCAGCGTCGCGAGGGCGATGGTTGCCTCGGTCCAGGCGTACTGTTCGCCGATGCATTTGTGGTTGCCCCCGCCGAAGGGGGTGAACGCTCCGCGGGGGATGTTGTCCCGGTTCTCGGGCAGCCACCGGTCGGGGCTAAAGGTGTCGGCGTCGTCGAAGACGTCGGGATCGCGGTGAATGGCGTACAGGCTGAATGCGACCTCCGTGCCTGCCGGGAGGGTGACACCGCCGAGCTCCACCTCCGTCGTGGTTCGGCGCATCAGGATCGTGACGCCGTGGAGGCGCACAGCTTCGTCCAGTGCGCGGCGTATACCTGTGAGCTTCGGTATGTCCTGGATGGTTACCTGCCGGTCTCCGACGACTTCGTGGATCTCCTCGACGATCTTCCTCTCGACGTCGGGGTGGGAGGCCAGTTCATGGAAGGTCCAGGCGAGAGCGGCCGCGGTGGTCTCCGCACCGGCGAAGAGGATCGTGCTGAGCTCGTCCCGGACTTCGGTGTCGGACAGGGCCTTCTCTTTGAGGAGGAGGGACAGCAGGTCGTGACGGTCGGAGGCGCCTTCGCGGCGTGCTGCGGCGATCACGTCGTCGATGACGCTCTTCAGGCTGGCTGCGGCGGCGTCGAACTCCCGGTTGGCCCGGATGGGCAGCCGGTCCAGGGCCTTGGGGGACATGGCGCGTTTGAGGAGGTTCGCCAGTACGACGGGGAGGTTGTCGCGTACGGCCTTCACCGCCGGGCGTCCGATGTCGGTCGAGAACAGGGTCTCGGCCAGCGTCTCGATGCTGTACTCGGCCATCGCCAGTTCCAGGTCTACCGTCTGGCCCGGTTGCCAGGCGTCGGCGAGAGCGCGCGCATTCCGGCTCATGATGTCGGAGTAGTCGGCGATCCGTTCCTTGGTGAACATGGGTTGCAGCAGTCGCCGGTTCCTGTGGTGCACTTCGCCGCTGGCGGTGGCGATGCCGTTGCCGACCAGGGGTTTCAGCTGGTCGAAGAAGCGGCCCTTCTCGAACCTGCGCGCCTGTCTGACCATCACTTCCTGTGCCAGGTCGGCAGAGGTGACGAAGTAGACAGGCAACGTGCCGAGGTTGACCCGCACGACGTCACCGTGCTGGCGCAGCGATGACAAAAAGGTGAAGGGATCGCGTACGAGCTGGAGGACGTGGCCGAGGAGCGGAACGGCTCCAGGGGCACGCGGCACAGACGGGGAACTGGCCGATTGCAACCCAAGTGACACTTATTCAGTCCTTTGCTCGGTATGGTGCGCCGACCTGTCGTGTCGAGGCGGAGGTGTACTGCCGTGGTCCGGCAGTCGCGATCGTCCGGCGTGCGCCACTTCGACCTCAGTGCTCTTCCTTCTCGGAATGCGGCAGCGGATCACAGCGCGCTGCTGGCTGCGTGCAGCGTCTGTCGTCGCAGGTGAGCAGTGCTGAGTGAGTGTGCTGAGCTACCGGCAAGCATGGTGTCCTCCATTCTCCATCATGGTCTGTTCGTGGCCAGATGCCAGAGTGAGGAAGTCTTCTTGCCGCTTTCTCTGGGGGAGGCATGAGGCCTGTGGGTCTGGGGGAGTAACAAGGGTTACGGCTGTATGCGGCGCGGGCTCTCGCCGTTGCCTCAGTGAGCTCGATTGGGCGCACAGTCCGCGGAGGCCTGTGGCGCGACGGGGAATTGGCGCCGACCTCGAGGCTTCGTTCGCGCTTGCGTTTGGCATGATGCCGGTCGAGGAGTGCAGGGTGTAGGCACAGGCGGGCAGCCTGGCCTTCGACGCAGCCGACGCAACGGTCCCCGGGGCTTCACCATGTCGCCACCGGGCCGGCAGCAACGCACCTGGCGACCCCAACTGGGCGTCCCCACAGGCATGTTCCATGCCAGACCCGTAGCAGAGAGCTGAGCGGACCATGGATATGCTGCGCTGCGCTCCTGCTCCGTCCTCAGCCCCGAGGAGACCCTCGTTCCGTGTTCAGCGCTCCCGTCCTTGTGGTGTGCCCCCCTGCGCTTCTCGCTGCCCATTGGTGTGCTCGCCTGCCGGCCATCAACTGGCAGCGCGCGCGACGTGATCAGGGATGGCGGCGGCGAACTCCCGAATGTGGCCGAGGTCGACGAGCCGGTCAGTCTGCGCTCCTTACGTCATTGCTGCTTCCCGGAGGCCTTGTGACCACCTCGTATCCAGAATCAAACGGTTTCTCGGCCGCGTCCGCGCCGCCTTCCGGCTGCCCCGCCCACGGCCTCGGGTCGACGGGCCCGAGGCGGTTGTACGGGCCGGAGGCGGGCGACGCTCCCCGTGCCCTGTACGCCAAGCTCCGCGAAGCGCACGGTCCGGTGGCGCCGGTCCTGCTGCCGGGAGACGTACCAGCCTGGCTCGTCCTCGGGCACCGGGAGAATCTGGACGTGATGCGTACTCCGTCGCTGTTCTCCTGCGACTCCCGCATATGGAACGTCCAGCTGACGGCGGACTCACCTCTGCTGCCCCTGACGGCCTGGCAACGCCTGATCGTCTTCGCGGACGGTGAGGAGCATGCCCGGCTCCGCAGCGCGGTCACCGACAGCCTCGACGAGTTGAACCGTCACGGCATCCGCCGGCACGTCGTCCGCTACACCCATCAGCTGATCGACGGCTTCGCCCCTACGGGACGGGTCGACCTGGTTGCCGACTTCGCAGAGCAGCTGTCGAGCCTGGTCCTGGCCCGCCAGTTCGGTATCCGGGAGCAGGACGCCCTCATCCTGGGCATCGCGGTCCGGGACATGGTGAAGGGCACCCCAACCGCGCTGCAGAGCAACCAGTTCGTCGTCTCCGTCATGACGGACCTTGTGAAGCGGAAGAAAGACAAGCCCGGCAAGGACTTCGCCAGCTCCCTGCTGCATCACCAGTCGCAGCTCACCGATGACGAAGTGAGCGAGCACCTGCGGCACGCAATCGTCGCCGCACACGAGAACACCACCAACCTGATCGGCAACACCCTCCGGGTCGTGCTGACCGACCGGCGGTTCCGCTCGAATCTTTCCGGCGGGTCGATGACACTGCCGGATGCCCTCGAGCAGGTGATGTGGGACGCCCCGCCGCTCGCGGTGGTGCCCAACCGGTGGGCGACCGGCGACACCCTCCTCGGAGGCCAGCAGATCAGGAAGGGTGACATGGTGATGCTGGGCTTGGCCGCAGGGAACGTAGACCCCGAGATCCGGCCCGACCTCACCACCCCCGTGCACGGCAACCGTTCGCACCTCGCTTTCAGCGGCGGGCCCCATGAATGCCCCGGGCAGGACATCGGCCGCGCAATCTCCGACACCGGCATCGACACCCTGCTCACACGCGTCCCCGACCTCGAACTCGCCGTTGCTGAGCCCGAGCTGACGGAGACGGCGTCACTGGTATCCAGCCGCCTCGACAGCCTTCCGGCAACATTCAAATCTCAGCGGCCGCATGCCAGCGACGAGAAGACCGCCGGCACCGGCACGGCTGCATCGCAGGCACAGCCGCTCCCCGCCGCCACGCTGCCCGCGGCCGCAGGCGAACCCGCCACCAGCGGTCCGCGCAGGCCGTGGTGGAGGAGGTTCTTCAGGGACCGCGCGCGCTGACAGCACGGAACACCGAAGGGGCCCGGACCTTATGTCCGGGCCCCTTCGTGCGGATGAGCGCCGCGCTTCATCAGTGGCTGCGATGCATGGGCCTCGGGTGCCTCAGCCGGCCGAGGCTGCCTTCAGGGCCTTCAGGGCCTTCGGGACCTTCATACTCCCCAGCCGAGTACCCTCGCCGCGGAACGCTCCTCGCGGAACTGGCTGAGCGCTGCGGCCGCCAGGGACCGCAACGAGTCCGGCCGAGGCCAAGGCCGCTCGAGCGCCCCCTCGCTCCCGCCGCCCGGCACGAGGCGGCGCGCTGCCCCGCACGAACGTGAGCCGGCGCAGACCTCACCCGGCGCGGAACCGTTTGTTGTGCCGAGGTGACCGAGGGGCTTGGGAATCGTCAGCCCCAGAGTTTGTAAGTCATTTCCCGCTGCGCCGGCGGTGGCTTGCTGTCGGTGTAGATGAGTCGCAGCCGGGTGAAATGCTGCAGCTCCGGATGCTTCGGCCAGGTCTCTGGGCGGTCGAACCTCACGGTGACAGGGTAGGAGCGGAACTTGCCTGCCGCGCAGTAGGGCTGACAGTCATTCACCACGTCGCGTCCGCTGCCCACAGCCGACGTCGGTCCCCAGTGGGACCATCGGAGTGTGATGAGGCGGTTGTTGCCATCCCCGCAGGCGAGCAAGAAGTCGCCGGGGCGTATCTGTGATTTCGAGAAACAGTCGACGGCCACAACCTGAGCGGGCGAAGGTGACCCTGCGGAAGCGGATGCCGGTACTACTGCTGCTGCGAGCGCTGTAGCAGCACACAGCATGACCGTTGTCTTGAGCTTGTGTCTCTGCATGTCGGCTCCCAGCTGCCTCTTTTCGAGCCTACGCGGCCTTCCGTGTACACGTGACTCCCCCGCGCTGCGATCTGCCCGTCAGGAGCAGTCGTCGGTGGTGATGGCGCCCCTTTCTTCCAACGGTTGTTCCTGAATCGACGCTACGACCGTGCCCAGGGATGCACCACCCGAACAGGCGCTCACCATGCAGAGCAGGAAATGTCAATTTGCCTTCGATGGATCACGATGCGTCTGCCGAACCCAACGCCGGAGGGCCCTGGCAGAGCTGCGAAATTCTGCGTGCGGCACCAATGAGGGTCATGTCGACCTGCCCGGGGCGTCACCAGAGCTTGTCGATCTCTCCTGGATGCAGCTCGATGCGGCAGTTTCGGAACGACGCCCGGGCCTGCCTGCCCTCGGCCGAGAAGAAGTCGGCCATCGTGACCTTGTCGAAGCCGGGCTGGTCGCTCGGGAAGGGAACCTGCGGTGTTCCCCCGATGAGCACCGTCCCAGGAAGAAGGTTCCAGCCCGCGCTCTCATAGAACGCCTGGAGCGGGCGGTCGCAGGTGAAGAACCCCAGGTCCAGCCCCTGGGTGAGCATCGTCGCCCGGGCCGCCGCAACCAGGCGGCGGCCATGTCCGCGACCACGAGCCTCCCGGCGCGTCACCACAGTGCTCAGCCCACCAGCGGCATAGCGCCGACCCGTATGGGCGATCTCCTTGGACAGGATGTCCAGCGCGGCCAGCACCGTGCCCTCGTCCATCAGCAGCATCGACCACGGCCGCAGCACAGGATCGTGGGTTGGCGCATCGGCAGGGGTGACCGAGACGCGCGTGGACGGCCACGCCTGCTCCTGGATCTCCCGCACCTGCACGCGGAGCTCGGACGGAGTGGCTTCTTCGGGGAAGGACAGGATCTGCACGCGCTGATTGTGCTCACACACCACACGAGCGCAACCGACTTTCCCGGCGGTGCGATCGGCTGGACCGACGGCGGTGGCGGCAGCCGGAAGGCCCGCACCCCTTTCAAGATCCCTCACGCGGGACTTGCGTCACCGACCTCCTTGGACAGAGCTTCTAGGTCTTACGATCCTGGAGCTGATGGCGCCGCTTGCCACTGGGGTCGCCGTTCTGGAGGTCCGGCCGGTTGCCCGACCGCGTCGGTGGCGTGGGGGCGGCTGCCCAGGAACCGGTGGCCACCTTGTCGGGGTTGAGCACGTCCTTGCCGTACAGGTCCTGCAGCCAGTTGGTCTGGTAGATGGTGTCGAGGTAGCGCTCGCCGAGGTCCGGGGCGATGGCCACGGCGGTGAGATCGCGCGCGTCGTGCCGGGCCAGCCAGCCCATGGCGCCGCTGACCACCGTGCCGGTGGATCCGCCGAACAGGAAGCCCGCTCTGGCCAGACGATGGCAGGCGCGGATGGTGTCCGCCTCCTCGACGCGAATCACCTCGTCCACATAGGACTCGTCGAGCAGCGGCGGACGGATGCTCATGCCCAGGCCG
>NZ_JBEZKA010000043.1:0-44291 GCF_040651435.1 Streptomyces sp. NPDC048479 | reverse complement strand
CCTCCGGATACGGAGACTTGCGTCCCACCTGGACATCCCTCCCTGGACCATCAAGATCCATTGTCAGGGTGTCCACTCCAAAGGTTCAGCCTCACGATGAGACTTGAACCAGCGAAGCGCTCAGCTGTTACCGGGGTAGCTTCACAGGCCTCGAAGCACACGACTATGGCGACCGGGGCGAAAGAACCATCCGCCGCACCAGGGCACGATGCACCCGGTAGGCGCTGCTGCCGCTGACTGCACGATGGGGCCCGGGGCAACGGGAAGGTTCGACAAGTCCGGAAAATCTTCGGCGGGAATTTTTAAGGGAGATGCGCGGCGCGCACCGTGACGGCTGAGAGGTACCGCTCAATCGACACTGTGTCGGGCTTCAGCACATCGAGATGATCGTGATTGTCGCCCATGCCGAGCACGCCGCCGACCGGTGGTCCATTGCCACCTGGGCAGCCCCGCTCTGATCAAGTTGCGGGAGGCCCCGAAGTCGGTCGGCGGGGGAGCGCGTGGGGGCGAAAAGACGGGCGCCGCCAGGGCTCACGCGGCGGCCCTGCACCTGCGGCGGGCGTGCACGGGAAGCGCAACTTCCTAGTCGACGAGGTGTTCACCAACGGCGCCACGTTCCACACCGTGGCAAGCTCCTGACTGAGGCCGGAGCGGTCGAAGTTCGGGGACTCGTCCTCGCCCGGGTACCACTCGGCTCCTGACGCCAGACGAACCCGTTCTTGAGCATCCAGAGCCCCGCGAAGCGCCCGCCACGTGAGGCCGTACTCAGGGAACGTGTTGGCCTTCTTCGCGAACGCCTTGCCCAGCGGCAACACGGACCATACGCGGCTCGGGTCAGAGTACCCACCTCAGTCAATTGGCCGCCGGGAGAGACATGTACTCGCGGTCCGCAATTCTTGCGCCGGTTCGCACATCCCGGCCTCCAAGCGGCAACGCATGAGCGGTCAAGGAGGGGCTCTCCGCCGCGCCTTGATTGCCGAGACGCTGCAATTCGTGTCCGAAGCCGGGCTGGAGAACTTCAGTGTCGCCAAAGTCACGCGACGGCTTGGCGTCAGTACCGCAGCGCCCTACCGGCATTTCGCCGATCGTGACGACCTGTTCGCCGCGGTCTTCGCCCGCGCAGCGACGGAACTGGCAGGGGAGTGTGAGCAAGTGGTGCGAGCTCAGGCACCTGGAACAGTGTTGCAACTTGCTGCCACGGCCGGCGTTTACGTTCGCTTCCGCCATCGGCGCCGGATCGGCCTCGATCTCATCTTCGGTTCTGTTGTGGGTCGTACCGTGACCTCGTCGACGCACGCAGCGCCCTGGTCCGCACAGTGCTGCCGCTGGCTGCTCGCTTGGTCACCAGTGCGCCGGAGAGGGAACCGGAAGCAGGTGCCGACAACCTCGACGGAGCGACCCTACAGAGGGCCATGGCTCTTCTGGAGGACCATTCCGCCACTGCGCACGGGTTCAGCGCCCTGGTGGAAGCCGGCGTTTCCCTTCCCGGCCATCCAGACGTCGACGACGTGGCCGACCGCGCGGTACGCGCTGCCATAGCGGTCATTACGGCCCACACAGCGACCGCATTTGCAGCGCGCTGATCGAAGGCCACGGTAGGTCTCCTCAGTATTTCCCAACTCCCGTAACACACGGTCTGGTGCTCTTCACAGGCCGACTGCACGTACTGATTCGTCGATACTCTGCGCGACTGATCTTGGCCAACCGCTCAAGTCGCATCGTGTCCGCAGCGGAGCGCGGCGGGGACGTAATCCCATTCGTTGTATGCCAATAGCAATGCAGGCTTGTGTTGTGGTGCGGCGCGCACCATGAATCGGCCGCCTCCGTGATCAGCTCCGGAGGAGGCCACTGTCGGCGTGCTGCCATCCCCGTGTTGGTGCCCGAACCCCGTGCGGCGGTGCTCAGGAGTCCTGCTGACCGGTCCCGGGGGAGGCCATGTGCGTCTGCACGCTGTCGCGGAGTTGACGTCTGTTGGACATGCCGAGCTTGTCGAAGACGTGACTCAGGTGATACTCCACGGTCTTGGAGCTGAGGAAGAGTTCGGCGGCAATCTCCCGGTTGGTCAGTCCACGTCCGATCAAGTGGGAGATCTCGCGTTCCCGCTGTGTCAGCTGCTGGGTCACGATCGCCGGAACGGCTTGCGGCGCATTGGCAGGCGTGGCGAGATCCGCGGCGCAGCGCTCAGCGAAAGGCCGTGCGTCGAGAGCGAGAAAGCGGTCACGGGCACGCTGCAGCCACTCCGCCCCACGCGGTTCCTCCGGCACGAGCAGGCGGCCGTACGCCTGCTCCAATTGCGCCCGGTTCAGCAGTCCGCCATCGTGCCCGACGGACAGCCGCAGTCCCTGTTCGTACGCACTTCGGGCGGCGCGCGAATCGCCGCGGTGCTCGGCGTGCAGACCGGACAGCCACGCCATCGCCGTACGCAGGAACGGTGCTTGACGAGTGTGATCGGTCAGTTGGTGCAGCGACAGTGCGGCATCGTCGGTGCTGCCCGTCATGATGAGCGACTCCGTGAGCGGTGGCAGCCACAGGATCCTTGTCACCAGAGGCCAGCCCGAGGTCATCGCGAGCATCGGCAGCAGATGCCGTACGACGGTGTGGTGGTCTCCCTGCGCGCCGGCCAGCATGGCCCGGCCGAGAGCGGTGTACACCGGAGCGAGGCCCGACGGATAGATCAGGGCGAGCCGCTCCGCGGTCCGCAGCAGGTTCGTGGCCTGGCCCCAGTCGCCTCTCAGGGAAGGCACCCAGGAGGCGGCCGAGTAGCCGACGACGTAGTACCACTGTCTGTCCTGAGCCGACGCATGGGTCAGCGCCCGCTCGGCGTCGATGACGCAATCGTCCCAGTCGCCGCGCAGGAATGCGGCCGTCGCGAGATTGCCGTGCACGTAATCGTCCACTACCGCACGGCCGCTGCTGTGGCCGATCTCCAGCGCTGTCCGCAAATCCTGCTCGGCTTCGGTGAAATCCGGGCCGCTGACCCGCAGCATCCCCCGGAACGCGAGGTCGAGCGCGTCGGCGGGCAACGGATATCCGTCCCCCAGCCTGGGGTTCAGCTCCGCCAGTGTCCTGAGCCCCGCGGCGGGCCCGTTCTGCAGCGCCTGAGCGAAGCCCAGCATGCCGCGTGTCGAGGCGAGAAGCATCTCGTCGGAGTTGCCGATCCTCAGCGCTCTCTCGGCAGCCTCTTGCGCCAGCGTCCCACGCCCCTGCATGACATAGAGGAGGCTGAGCCACGTACTCGCCGCGGCCGTCATGCGCTCTCCCTCCTCCTCCTCCTCGCTCGCCTCCAGTGCGCTGATCAGTAGTTCCTCGGCCCGTGGCAGGGCGCAACGGTAGATGGCCCAGGAGCCGAGCACGAGATTGCGCAGAGCGGTCGGCGCGCAGCCGTCGACGCGTGGCATGAGCGGCTCCGCCCTGGTGTGGTGCCCCAGCCGGATCAGCAGAGCGACCGCGGTCAGGAAGCGCCGCTCGCTCGGGCTCCCGAGCGGGGAGACGTCCGCCGCCCACAGCAGGAGGGTCGCTGCCCGGCCCGGTGTGCCCGCCGCGACTTGCTCCTCGGCGGCCTGCTGCAGCTCCTGGGCGAGGTTCGGGTCGGGTCCATCGCAGGCCGCGACGCGATGGGCCCAGGCGGCTCCCTCCGGCACCAATGCCGCCGCTGTGGCATGCAGGGCGCGCAGCCGGGCGGTGCTCGTCGCCGCGAGAACGCCGTGACGCAGCAGAGGGTGCCTGACCTGGATCGGAGTGGTGGGCTCGGTCGGCTCCCACTGGAGAAGGCCCCTTGCCACCAGCAGGTCGGTGGCCTCCGCCGGATCGGCGACACCGGCCACCTTGGCGGCCAGAGCCAGTGGAACGGGGCCGTCGAGGACGGAGCTTGCCTGCGCGAGGCGGCGCGCCGGTTCGGGCAGTTCGGTCAACTGCTGGCGGACCAGGGCCGCGAGCGAGGGAGGGAACGGGCGGGAATCACTCGCCCCGCGGGGCCTGTCCGCCGGGGTGTCGGCCAGAAGAGCCTGTACGTAAAGGGGGTTGCCGTTGGTGTCCCGGTGAAGCGTCCGGGCCGCCTCGGGACTCATCCGGTGCCCGGTCCGCTCGGCGAGGAGAGCGATGTGGTCCTGGGTGAGGCCGTCGAGCGTCAGGTGCGTGTTCCGTTCCCCCTGTCCGACCAGCCGCCACAGCTCTTGCCCCGCCTCGCCCGCCCGCAGGAGGAACACCGTCAGTACGGCATCCGCCTCAAGTCGGCGCAGTACGAAGCCCAGCGCCTGCAGCGACCCGGGGTCGGCCCACTGGACGTCGTCCACCAGTACGGCCACGGGCCCTGTGCTCTGCGCATCGCCGAGAACATCGAGCAGACGGGCTCCGACGTTCAGCGCGGACGCCCCTGGGGTCGCGATCAGGCCCTCCAGCGCCTCGGCGGTCTTGGACGCGGCCGGGGCCGCATGGCGGATCAGCTGCCCCACGACGCCGAACGCCAGGTCGCTCTCCACGGGAGCGCACACGGCCCGCAGAAGGGTGAAGTCCGCGAGCTGGGAAGACCGTGCCCACTGCCGGGCGAGCGCGGACTTCCCCGAACCGGCCTCGCCCTCGATCACCACGGTCCACGGGCGTCCGGCCCTGGCCGCCGCCACGCATCCGGCGAGGCGCGCCAGTTCGTCCTCGCGGCCGACGAACGGCATGCGGTCCTCAAGGTCCATGACGTTCCCTCCGTCGCGGCAGCGCCTAATTCTTGATGTACGGCTCGGTGGATACGCAGATTCTCACTTTTGCAGCGATTAGGGAATTCTCCTAGTGACCTTTTGGAAGGGTATAGACCAGACTAAATGCGAGCCTCCGCTCCTAAAAGGGTGGCGGCACCCTTTGTCCTCCACGCAAAGAGTTGAAATGAACACCTCACTCCCCGTGGGCAGGCTGACCCGACTGGTCGACTCCGGCCATGCGCTGCGGAACAGGTTGTCCCTGCCTTGGAAATTCTCCACCGACGGCCGGCCCCTGGCGTCAGTAGTGCCCATCGGCTGGCTCAGGGCTCTTCCCGTGTTGATCATCACAGGAGGCGTGCTCATAGATTTCGCGATGCCGACGTGGTTCGAGGTGCGTTTCCTCCTGGCCGCTGTGCCGCCGCTGGCCGCGATTACTTTTGATCCACTCCGCACCGCCTCCCTTTCGCTGGCCGCGTGCGCCGCTTCCGTTTTTCTCGGCTTTCACTACCAGATTCCCGAAGAGCTCATCACGCTGGAGGATCTCGGCTCCTTCTCCCTTGTCGCCCTGCTGTGCGTCCTGCTCGCCATGGCCCGGTCCCGGGGCGAGCGCCGGCTGAGCCGTATGCGGTCCGTAACGGAGACAATGGTGCGCACCCTGCTGCTGCCCATGCCCTCCAGGCTCGGTCGACTGAGCATCGCCGGCTTCTACCGGGCCTCCGACGAATCCGCCGGTGTGGGTGGTGACTGCTACGACTTCCAGCAGACCACCTTCGGCACCCGCGCCCTCGTGGCCGACGTACGGGGCAAGGGCCTGGAAGCGGTGGGGACGACCGCGGCCGTACTGGGCACCTTCCGGGAGGCGGCACACCATGCTCCCGATCTGCCCGCCCTCGTCGACTGCCTGGAGGCTCGCCTGGAACGCCACCGGGCGTCCCTCGGCTCGGAGGGTGCGGAGCTCTTCGTCACAGCGGAGCTGTTCGAGTTCTCCGACGAGGAATCAGTGGTACGCATTGCGAACTGCGGCCACCCGTCTTCGCTGCTGATCCGCCGCGGCGCCGTCGGGCCACCGAGGGGGCACACGCCCGGTCTGCCCCTTGGCCTCCGCAGGATGACGATGCCGGGCGAGGAGCCACAGGTGTCTGTCACCACCGAGCGGCTCGGGCCCGGTGATGTCCTGCTGGCCTACACCGACGGCGTGACGGAGACACGCAATCGAGCGGGGGAGTTCTACCCCCTGCGCAGCCGGTTGACGGAGACCGTCTCGCCCGAGCGGATGCCGCGGCCCCGCGACGTGACCATGTTCGTCGAGAAGGATCTGCTTTCGTACGGCCGACGGCAGAAGGCCACCGATGACGTCGCGGTCGTCGCCATGTCGGCCACCGGCTCCTGATCCGACCAGGGACTTCCCCTGATTCGCCCGCGCACCGCACCGGCGCATCGTAAAGGGGTCGGAGAGCTCCATTCCTTCACCGAAGAATGCAGGCGAACGCTCATGGCAAGCACACGCGACCAGCCCGCCCGACCGGAGGTCGTCCACCGGGTGGTGGACCTGGAATCCCAGATCCGGGCACCACGCTATGCGCGCCACGTCCTGAAGGACGTACTTGAGGAGAAGAAGCTGCTCAGCGCTTCGGAGGAGAAGATACGGGACCAGGCGCACGCCGCCTTGCTCGTGGTCTCCGAATTGGTGACCAATGCCTGCCGCCACGCCACCGGGCCGCGCGAAATGCGGCTGATCTGGCACGGCAGGGTCCTTCTCATAGAAGTGGACGACGCCAGCGGGATGTTCCCGGCCGTGGTCCCCGACGCCGCGCGCGGCCCCGACGGTGGATACGGCCTCGGCCTCGTCGAGGAACTGGTCGACGGCTGGGACGTTCTTCCGAATTCGGAGGGAAAGACGGTGCAGGTCTCGATGGAATTCCCTCAGTGAAGGGTGCCACCGGGCCGATGGCGCCGTCTGACGGGAGCTGTCCCGGAAGCGCGCCATACGCGGAGCAAACAGCCCGGAGGCTGGGATGGCCGCCGATGGGCGCCCCGCGCGCCGAAAGTCCAGCCGGCCGACTACGCCCATGGGCACGTCACCTGCCAAGGGGTGGCCAGCGCCCTGCCGCAGGTAGTGGGTAGTGGGTAGCCGTCGAGCGGCCGGTGAGCCAGCGCAAGAGGTCATGTTGATCCGCATTCTGATCGTCGAGCAGGACGCCGACTCGGCTGCCTTGCACAGCAGATTTGTCCACTCCCTCGCCGGGTTCCACGTCATCGGCCGGGCACGCTCCGGACTGGAGGCATTGCGACAGCTGCGTACCCACAGAGACGCGGTGGACGTCGTCCTGCTCGATCTGCAGCTGAGCGACGGATCGCTCCCCGGGCTGATAAGTGCCCTGCGCTCCCGACCCTGTCCCATCGACATCATCGGTGTCACGCAGGGAGACGCCGGGGAACCGCTGCGCGCGGCATTCGCACTTGGGGTCGTCCAGTGCCTGGTCAGGCCCCTCAGTTACGCCACGCTGAGCCGACAACTCGCGCGCTACGCCTGGTTCAGGGCGGTGGCGGCCCAGCCGAACATGTCGGTCAGTCAGCAGGATGTCGACGCCTTGTACGCGATCCTCCACACGCCGAGTGGCCTTGAACCAGCGGCTCCCAAAGGGCTGTCCGGCGCCACGCTGAGTTTGATTGCGGACATCATGTGCAATGCGGGCAGGCCTGTCACTGCGGAGGAGACCGCCCGCACCGTCGGCCTGGGACGGGTCACAGCCCGCCGGTATTTGGAACACCTGGCCGATGCCGGCCTTGTGCAACGGACCCCGCTCTACGCGGGTGTCGGCAGACCCACCATCGTCTACTGCTGGCGGCGAGCACCGACTGAGCCGACGCGTAGCCCCCCGGACCACCACCTCGGCTGAAATGCCAGGCCCCGGATCGCCCGCGGCCTGTGAACGGAACGCACTCAATCTGTACGTCGAACGACGGATCGTCGAAGGTCTTGCCACAACATCGGCCGGACCAGCCACGCGCCCCAGGGCCCGTGGAGGGAAAGGAATCACACATGACGCACTTCAGCAGAACGCTCCGAGCTATCAGGGGTGTCATCGCCACCAGCGCGTTCGCCGGGCTCGTGCTTGGCACGTCCGGTGCTGCCCAGGCGGCACCAGCGGCGGAACCCCGCGCGGCCGGCGAGCGCATGGCGACCACAGGCTGCGGCAAGGCGCCCGAGGTGACGCCAGGAGTCACCTCGGAACAGCGGATTGAGTCCGGCGGACTCGCGCGGTCGTATACCGTCCACCTCCCTGAGAACTACAACCCTGGGCACCGCTACCCTGTTGTGCTCTCCTACCACGGCCACAAGCGCACCTCGCAGTGGCAGGAAGAGCTGTCCGGCTTCTCCGCCTACGACACCATCGCCGTCTACCCGCTGGGGCTGACCGGCACCGACGGCGAGTCGGCCTGGCAGGGTGCGCCGTACTCGGCCGACGCCGACGACGTACAGTTCACTGGCGATCTGCTGGACCGTCTCCAGCAGCAGTTCTGTGTCGACGAGCGGCGGATCTACGCTGCGGGCAAGTCCAACGGCGGCGGGTTCGTCGGTGTCCTGGCGTGCCGCATGCCCGAACGTATCGCGGCTTTCGCCCCGGTCGCCGGCGCCTTCTACCCGCAGAGCGGACCCTGCGAGCCTTCCAGGCCCACGTCCATCATCGCCTTCCACGGCACGCAGGACGCGACGATCCCCTACGAGGGGAACCCGGCCAAGGGGCTGCCCGCGCTGCCCGACTGGCTCGAGGGCTGGGCCGAGCGTGACGGATGTCGTCCGGAGCCGAAGACCAGCACACCGCAGCCGCAGGTGCAGGTGCAGGTGCAGGTCCAGCGTTGGACCGGTTGTGACCGCGCGTCGTCGCTGGTCCACTACCGCGTCGAGGGTGCTAAGCACGTGTGGCCGAGCACGACGCCCAACAACGACTCCAGCACCCCCACCGTGATCGATGCCACGCCGGTCATCTGGGACTTCTTCAAGAGTCACGCGCTCAAGCACTGAGAAGGCTCCAAGGCTCCCGGCGGCGTGGGCCTGTCAGGACATCCGCCGGGAGCCTGCATCTCATGAACCGAAGAGGTGCGGATTTTCCATACGCTGCCGATAAGCTCGCCGATATCCCCTTGATCCCGGTTGAGCAATGGAGTTGCCGCCGGAGGCGGGGAGCAGGAGGAGCGCGTGCGCGTGCTGATTGTCGAGGACGAGCCGTATCTGGCGGAGGCTCTCCAGGCGGGCCTGCGCCGGGAGGCCATGGCCGTCGATGTCGCCCCCGACGGAGCGTCCGCTCTTGAACGGCTTGCCTGTCACGACTACGACGTGGTCGTCCTCGACCGTGACCTGCCGCACGTTCATGGCGACGACATCTGCCGACGGCTGAGCGCGGAGGGGCGTTCAGTGCGCATTCTGATGCTCACCGCCGCCTCCTCGCTCGACGACAGAGTCGGGGGTTTTCAGCTGGGCGCCGACGACTACATGGCCAAGCCGTTCGACTTTCCCGAGCTGGTGGCCCGGCTGCACGCGCTGCACCGCCGGGCCGGCGAGCCGCAGCCTCCTGTGCTGGAGTTCACCGGGCTCCGCCTCGACTCCTTCCGGCGCGAGGCCTACCGCGACGACCGCTATTTGCGTCTGACCCGCAAGGAGTTCGCCGTACTGCGGGTGCTGATGCAGGCCGACGGCGGTGTCGTCAGCGCGGAAACGTTGCTGGAGAAGGTCTGGGACGAACACGCCGACCCTTTCACCAACGCTGTACGCATCACGGTTTCCACTCTCCGCCGCAAGCTCGGCGGGCCGTCCCTGCTGCACACGATGACCGGAGTCGGCTACTACCTCGCGGCCCCGGCGGGCAGCCGTACGTGAAAGCGCAGTTCCTCCGCCGCCGACCGGGGTGTGTTTCCCGGTCGGCGGCGGACTTGTGCCCCCGCTGTCAGCAGGCCTTGCGTACGTAGCCGGACTCCGTCGGCTCGTGCACCTGCAGGTCGCGCTGGACTATGGACAGCTTGCCTCCCCAGGTGGAGCAGGCGCGGCTGAAGTCCTGCTTGCGGTATTCGATGACGAAGACACGGTCGCCGTAGCGGGCCGTGTAGTCATCGCATTCGTTCCACCGGCCGCACTCCTCCGCCACGGCGAAGTCGAAACCGTTCCGCTTGCTCTCGGTAAGCAGATCCGCGGTGTTCTTCTGGGCGATGGCCAGGCCCTTCGCGTGTGCGCGCTCCGCCAGGAGCTTGGCGAAGGCCGACGCATGTGACTTGGTCAGCCGGCCGCCGGAACGGTCGTAGGAGTCGAAGTTGTCGGGCTCGACGCCCTTGAAGCCGCTCTTGGCACAGCCGTCGATCCAACCGCCGACGATGGCGGCCAGCCTCTTGCGTTTGCCGGTCGTCGAAATATCCAGCAGAGCCTCGTCCCACCCGCCGTCGACCACGTTGCGACCCTGGGCGTCCTTCAGGAGAAGGTCGTTGTGCTTGGACTTCCACCAACTGAGCTCTTCGGGCTGCGCCTGGAAGGCGTTGACGTAGCAGATGTTGTACAGACCTGCGGCGGGGCTGTCCGAGCGGTCGCGCACGACCACCTTCACTCCGGCTGCGGGCTTGTAGGCGCCGCCGATCTGATAGTCGAAGGGAGCATTCGCGGGCGGCAGGGTGACCTTCTTGGTGCCTGCGGCCTGAGGCGCGGGAGCCTTGCTACCGACGCCCGTCACAGCGGAAGCGCCGAACCACAGCGCTCCGGCGCCCAGCGCCCCGACAACGCCGACGGTGACACCAACTCGCACTGTTCTCGCTGTCCTGGACGGGGCGACGTGCTGGACCACTGATCCTCCTGGGGGCAAGGGCTTCCCCGGTGGGGAGAGCCCGGAAACTGCAGCACCGAAGTTGATCACTACGGCTGTTCGGCCGCCGTATGGCCGAGACCATACGCTCGCGAGACATTCGTTACGGTCGACTAGTGCCCGAGTCGGGAATTCGCTGCGTAATTGGTGGTTGGTTCGGCATGATGTCCGGATGGCGAGGACGGGACGGCCGAAGGCCGAGCTGGTACTGACCGATGATGAGCGTGAGACGTTGTCCCGCTGGGCCAGGCGTCGTACATCCTCGCAGGCTCTGGCCCTGCGGTGCCGGATCGTGCTGGAGTGCGCAACAGGTGCCTCGAACAAGGATGTTGCCGCTCATCTGGGTGTTGCGGCACATACGGTCAGCCGGTGGCGGGCGCGTTTCGTGCAGGACCGTCTGGAAGGTCTGGCCGAAGAGCCCCGGCCGGGCGGGCCGCGGACGGTGACCGATGAGCAGGTCGAAGAGGTCGTCGTGCGCACGCTGGAGAGCACGCCGAAGGGCGCGACGCACTGGTCGACACGGGAGATGGCCCGGCAGACCGGGCTATCGCAGTCGACCGTCTCGCGGATCTGGCGGACCTTCGGCCTCAAACCGCACCTGGTGGACACGTTCAAGCTCTCGAAGGATCCGCAGTTCATCGAGAAGGTCCGCGATGTCGTGGGGCTCTATCTCGCGCCTCCTGACCGGGCACTGGTGCTGTGTGTGGACGAGAAGACGCAGATCCAGGCCCTGGACCGATCGGCCCCGGTGCTGCCGATGATGCCCGGCATGCCTGAGCGCCGCAGCCACGACTACGTGCGCGGCGGGGTCATCACCTTGTTCGCCGCGCTGAACACCGCCACCGGCGAGGTGATCGGCTCACTGCACCGCCGGCATCGCGCGGTGGAGTTCAAGAAGTTCCTCGTCCGGCTGGACAAGGAAGTTTCCGCCGACCTCGACGTGCACCTGATCTGCGACAACGCATCCACACACAAGACGCCGGCGATCCAGAAGTGGCTGCTGGCGCACCCGCGGTTCCACATGCACTTCACCCCGACCAGCTCCTCCTGGCTCAACCAGGTCGAGCGGTGGTTCGGCCTGCTCACCGACAAACAGATACGGCGAGGCGTCCACAAGAACGTCCAGGCCCTGGAGAAGGACATCCGCAACTGGATCAAAACTGGAACCAGGACCCGAAGCCCTTCGTCTGGACGAAGACCGCAGACGAGATCCTCGAACGCCTCGCCGGATATCTGAACCGAATTCCCGACTCAGGACACTAGGTCCTGCGGCGGCCCCCATCGCCGCCACACGGCGGCGCGGCCGGGGAGCGGTCGCCCGCTCCCCGGCCGCGTCGACCAGTCCCCGACGCCTACGCCCCCGCCTCATAGCTGCATCATAGAGTTGCAGCAGAAAGCACTTCTGCTACTCTAAGTTCAGGTTTCTGCGCATTATCGGAGCATGGCGATTACGTTGACCGTGGGTAGCCCACCAGACCTCGTCCCTCGGAAAGTGAGGGGACACGGCATCGACGACACATCGCGTCCTGAAGTGGTAGCGCGGCTGCGCGCCACATACGCTCTCGCGGCGGACGTGGCGAAGCCGAGAGTCGGGGGCTGGGCATCGGAACTGGCCAACACGGTAAGCGAGTTCTACGGCGCGGACCCCAGACGCCTGTCCGATTGCGGCCGCAGGCACACGGTACACAGCGCCCACCGTGCTCGCCGGGTTCAGGACGTCGCGTCGGTGCTGGCGCCGGAGAGCGAGACCGTCAGCCCCGTGCTGCGGGTCCGGGGCGTGCGGAACGTGGAAGAGGCGATCACGTTCGTCTCCGACGGCCCAGACCGCCGGCCGGCTATGGGTTCACCCGCTCAGGCAGCACCGCGGCCGCGTTCGTACGGCGTCCCTTCTCCGGAGACCGTCGGCATCAACAAGGTCGTACGGCAGGGCACCACACCGCACTTGCCGTTCGATGGGGCGGCGGACAGCGGCATGGGCACCTATGACGGACGCTGGGGATTCGACACCTTCAGCCACCGCAAGGCCGGCCTGGTCGGGTCGACGCGTGTCGATCTCCCCCTGGGCCACTCGCCGTACACCCAGGCCAAGTCCGCTTCGCCTACCGGCTTCTGTAACCGCGCATGCTGACCGCGCCACGAAGGCGAAGGGGCGTCAGCCTCGTCTCAACGGGGTGCGGCGCCGTGCAGCACGGTGTCGACGACCAGGGATGCCATCTTGTCGACATCAGCGTCTGCCCAGGGACCGCCCTCCATGACCTGGCCGATGAGCGCGTAGTAGACGCTGCGCACCCAGTCCAGGTCGGCGGCCGCGTCGATCAGACCCGCCAGTTGTGCACGGCGCAGCAGGGCGACACAGTCCTCCGCCATCTCGGCCTGCGTCCGTGCGCTTTCCGGTGTCGCGGGGATTCCGTGGAAAGCGAATCTCCAGTTGCGCTTCACCTGCAGCACATTGGCCGCGACCTGATGCAGCGCGACAAGCGGCGGAGCGGTCCGAGGCCGGGCTGCCTCCACAGCGGCGCGGAAGTCCGCCAGCGCCGAGGCCATCATGGTCTCCAGCAGGGATTCGCGGGTGGCGAAGTGGCGGTGGATCGTCGTCCTGGCCACCCCTGCGGCTTCGGCGATCTGTTCCATCGTCGAGTCCGGGTTGTCACCGAGCGTCTTTTCGGCCGCCGCGAGAATGGCGGTGACCGAGCGCCTGGCGTCCGCCCGTCGCGGGCGCTCCCCGGAAACCTTCAAGGGTGTCACGTCTCCTCGACGCTATTGGGACTCGTTATGTGTCCGATCCGGGTCATGGTAGGTCGTGTGGTCTGCGAAGTGCAACGCGATGTAGCGCATACCGATACTTCCGGACCGCTGACACGTCCGCTGCCGCAGAAGCGCACCGGCCGGCCCGTACGCGTCGCACCCAGGAGCAGCGCGACGGTAACCACCGGTCGTCAGCAGAGCCCGGAGTGCGGCTCGGCCCTGCGGCCTCACGGCCCCTTGAGGACCTCACCGCCCTTCATGACGAAATCCACGTCACGGAAGGCCGTCATATCCTGGGTCGCGTCACCGCGCACGGCGACGATGTCCGCGAACTTGCCGGGAGCGATCGAACCGACGCGGTCCTCCCAGCCCATGCACTCGGCGGCGGTCACCGTGGCCGACGCAAGGGCCTGCAGCGGGGTCATGCCGTGATCGACCATGGTCTGCAGCTGGTTGCCGCGCAGTTCGTGGGGGAAGCAGCCGGAGTCGGTGCCGAAAGCCACCTTGACGCCGGCCCGTACGGCCTTGGTGAACGCCTCTCGCTGCACGAGGGTCGCCTCGTCGTTCTTGGCCAGGGCTTCTTCGCTCCAGCCGTTGGCGGCGGCTTCGGCGGTGATCCAGTCGCTCCACCAGATGTCGGGGACCAGGTAGGTCCCGTGCCGCAGCATCAGCTCGATGCCTTCGTCGTCGAGGTAGCTGCCGTGCTCGATGGAGCGGACGCCGGCGCGGACGGCCATCTTGATGCCTTCGGTACCATGTGCGTGGGCCGCCACATGGGCGCCGTACCACCGCGCTTCCTCGACGGCCGCGCGCATCTCGGCCTCGTTGAACTCCGCTGCCCCCGGCGCGGTGCCGTCGGTCATCACCGAACCGGTGGCGACGAGTTTGATCAGATCCGCGCCGCCGTGGAGGATCTCTCGCACGCACCGGCGCACCTCGTCGACCGTACCCGCCACGCCACGACGGAACTCTCGCGGAAGAGTGATGTCGGGAGCGAGGCCCTGGATCGCTCCGCCTCCGCTGGAGACGGTCACGAAGGCGCCGGCAGCTGCCATCCGGGGCCCCGGAACGATGCCGTCGTTGATGGCATCGCGCAGCGCTGTATCGGTGAACGCCCGGTAGGTGCCCACGTCGCGGACCGTGGTGAAACCACCCAGCACGGTCGTACGGGCATTGCGGACGCCTTCCAGGACCTGCTGCGCGCCGGTGGTGGTCAGCTCACCGCAGCAGTCCCCGGATCCCTCCGGGCCGACGAGATGGGTGTGCAGGTCGATGAGGCCAGGTATGACCGTCGCGTCCCGCAGATCGATCACCCGTGCCCCGGGGGGCGGAGTGTCGGACGAGTCCTGGATCGCGGTGATGCGGTCGCCGGTCACGACAACCGCCCGACCGGTCAGGACTCGCCCGGCGACGACATCGACCAGGTGGCCGCAGTGCAGGACGGTGGGTGCGGTGGACATGGAACTCCTAGGAGAATGCAGAGCGGGAAGGGCGACGGGACCGGGAAACGGCCGTCATTCCGAGACCCACAGCCGGTCGTAGTACGCGGCTGTCTCCCCGCGCATGGTGTAGTCACGCACGCGCGGACTGCGGGCGGCGAGGAAGCGCAGCGAGGACAGGAACACTGCGGGCGCGTCGTCCTTGAGGATTTCCTCGGCCCGGGCGATGGCGGTCATGCTCTGCTTCTCGCCCGTACTGCGTCGTGCCTGCGTGAGCAGCGCGTCCACCCGCCCGTTGCTGTAGCCGGTGTAGTTGCTGGACCCGTCGGAGGCGAAGCACTGACCCGCCAGGTCGAGGGCGTTGGGCATCGCCATGTACCACCTGGCGGGGTAGACGTCCCCCTGCTTGTCATAGGTGGCCTCGTCGAACGCGCTCTTGGACATCTGCTTGAGGACGAGGTCGACGCCCACCGCGCTCCACTGCTGCTGCAGGACCTGGCTCAGGTTGCCCCAGGGATCCTCACCGGAGTGCAGGAACTCCAGGCGCAGGCGCCGGACGCCTGCCGCGGCCAGCAGACTCTTGGCACGCTCCGGGTCGTAATCGTAGGGCTTGGCGGTACGCCGGTAGCCGGGAAGCTCCTTGGGCAGCGGCAGACCCCAGGGCTCCTGGGTGCCATAGGTGAGCTTCATCAGGTTTTCGCGGTCGGTCGCGAGGTTGAGGGCCTGGCGTACCCGGCGGTCACGCAGCTCCGGGCGGCCGAAGTTGAAAGCGAGCCAGCTGGTCGCTCGGACCGGGACGTCCAGGGTGTACTTGCTGCCCAGCCCCGGGTCGGCGCGCACCTGCGGGCCGAGCGACGACGGGATGCCGTCACCGAGGACGTCGATCTGCCCCTTGCGCAGCTGGAGCAGTCCCAGGTCGCTGCTGATGCCCCATCGGTACTCCAGGGTGTCGATGAACGGCGTGCCCTTCTGGAAGTAGTGCGGGTTGCGCCGGAAGACCGACTTGCGTGCCTTGCCGTCGTACGAGGCGCTCATGAACGGGCCCGTGCCGACCGGACGTCGGCCGAATTCCTTGCCGAGCCTTTCGACCTCTTCCCGTGGCACCGCGGCCATGTACGGCTGGCACAGGACGTGTACGAAGGTGATGTCGGGCGCGGTCAGCCGCACGCGCAGCGTGTGAGCGTCCACGCGCCGGAGGCCGGAGACCCGTTTCGCCTTTCCCTCGGAGTAGGCGGTCGCGCCCTCGATGCTGAGGAGGTAACTGCTCGCCCAGGAAGCCAGTTCCGGGTCCAGCACCCGGGTCCACGAATAGATGTAGTCGTCGGCGACCACCCGCCGGCCGTTGTGGAACCTGACGTCGTGCCGAAGCCGGAGGGTGTATGTGCGGCCGTCGTCGGAGATCTCCGGCAGGTCGGCCGCGGCGCTCGGGGCGGGGCCGCCGTGCGCTCCGTCGAACTGGAGCAGCGGAGTGTTGAGCACGGTGGAGATGGCCTCCCACGCCTGCGGGTCCCAGGCGACCGCGGGGTCGTAGGTCATCGGCTCCTCGGCCCAGGCTGTGATCACCCGGCCGCCGCGGCGGATCCTGCCGGACCCGGGCGGCCCTGGAGCGAGTGTGGGAGGGGCAGGGGTGTTGCCGGGCCGCTGCGCCATGGAGGACGGCGTCTCGCCGGGCAGGCATGCCGAGAGGAACGTGGCCGTAGCGCCGAGGCCCAGGCCTTGCAGAACAGTACGGCGGTTCACGGGGGCGGACATGGCAATCCTCGATCCGATCCAGAGGTGTGGTCGAGTGGAGCGGATACTGCCGGTCCCACGAGGTACCGGCTCCGAATCCAAGGCCACCTACTGACTGTCCCATCAGTCAAACTGCGTCGCGTTCGAGCTGTCAAGGGTTTGCTGCCTCCATGCGGTCTCCACTCGGAGTCGATTGGGTTGCGAAGCCGATTCGTGGCCGATTCACGGACTAGTGACTCACCGGTAACCAGTGGATTCATATTGACTCGTGAATCAGTAAGGCTCTACGGTCCGAAAGAGATGGCCCGCTGGGCCTCCTTCCACTTGCTCGGCAGCCGGGATCGCTCCGGCCCCGCCATCCCTAGGAGCATGACCATGGAATCCACGGCCGGCCCAGGTGCCATCGGCACCTTCGCCCCAGACCGCCGTACCTTCTGGATAGACGGTCGGTGGCAGTACCCCCGCGCCGGAGCGGATGCCCCCTTCTGTACGGTGACGAACCCCGCCTCCACACGCACCGTCGGCCGCGTCCCCGTCGGCAGCGCCGAGGATGTCGACGACGCCGTACGCGCCGCCCGGGAAGCGTTCGCCCAATGGGCAACCACCACCCCCGCGGCGCGTGGCACCCTGCTCTCCACCGTGGCCGCCGGAATCCGTGGCCGCGAAGACGAGTTCGCGGCCGTGATCACCGCCGAAATGGGCGCACCGCGGGACAACGCACTCGGCGTACAGACCCGGCTCGCGGCCGAGGTCTTCGAGTCCTACGCCGAGCTCCTCGGGACCTACGCGTGGGAGGAGCGCATCGGCACCTCCCAGATAGTCAAGGAGCCCGCCGGAGTCGTCGCCGCGATCACGCCCTGGAACTACCCCCTCTATCTCATCGCCGCCAAGGCGGCCGCCGCCCTCGCCGCCGGCTGCACCATCGTCCTCAAGCCCAGCCAGGATGCTCCCCTGGACGCCTTTCTGCTGGCCGAGATCTTTGCCGGGGCCTGCGACGCCACCGGGGCCCCCGGGGGTGTGTTCAACCTGCTCACCGGCGCCGGGGCGGTAGTGGGCCAGGCACTTGCCGAGCACCCCCAGGTGGACGTCGTTTCCTTCACCGGTTCCACCGCTGCGGGCCGCAAGGTGGCCGCAACCGCGGCCGCGACCGTCAAACGCGTCGGCCTGGAACTGGGCGGCAAGTCCGCCTGCGTTGTACTGGCCGACGAACCGGGCGGCAGCGAAGTCGGCGACCTCGGGAAGATTCTGAGCGCCGCCCTGGACGATGTCTTCCACAACTCTGGCCAGACCTGTACCGCCTGCACTCGCATCCTGCTCCCCGACGTCGTCTACGACGAGGCGGTCCAACTGGCTGCCGCCGAGGCGCGTCGCCGGCGCCTGGGTGATCCCTCCAGCCCCGGCGACCACCTCGGCCCCATCGCGACGGCCGCCCAGTACGACACCGTGCTGTCCTACATCGACCGCGGCGTGGCCGAGGGCGCGCGCCTGGTGGCCGGTGGGAAGACGGAGGAGGCAGACCGCCCCGACGGCTTCGGCGACGGATTCTGGGTCTCGCCCACCGTCTTCGCGGACGTCACGTCCGACATGTCGATCGCCCAGGAGGAGATCTTCGGGCCGGTGGTGACCCTGCACCGCTACCACGACGAGGACGAGGCCGCTGCCATTGCCAACGACTCGGTCTACGGGCTCGGCGGAGCCGTCTGGTGTGCGGACCCGGTCAGAGCCGGTTCGTTCGCTCGCCGGATCCGCACCGGCCGGGTCAGGGTGAACGGCGGCTCCTTCAACGTCGCGGCACCGACCGGCGGATACAAGCAGTCGGGCATCGGCCGCGAATTGGGTGCGCACGGACTCGACGAGTACCTCGAGATCAAGACCCTTCAGTGGTGACCGGTGCCGGCGCCGGGAAAGCCCGGACGGAACCAGTCCCGACCTTCCGTCGACACGCTGAGAGGACCCCCCATGGCCGCCCCTGTCAATGACGCCGCTTCACCCGCCGAACGGACGGTGATCATCCCATGAGCGGTCTGTCCGTCACCCCGCCGACGCCCCTCGCTCCGCCCGCTCGGGAGGACGATGCCGGGCCACCGATCGCCCAGCGCACGAACCGCGGATCCCACGGACGACAGGGGCGCCCACTCTGGCTCGCGGGAACCTGCCTGCTCGGCGCGCTCATTGTGCTGGCTCTCCTCGCCCCGCTCTTCGGCTCGCCCTACACCATCCACACCGAGGGGCTGAGCCAGCAGGGCCTTCCCTCCGGCTTCGGTGCCGCCTCCCACCTCATGGGGACGGACGCCATCGGGAGAGACCTGACATCACGGTCCCTCCACGGCCTGCGGGCGACGCTCGTGATCGCGCTCGTCGCCAACCTGACCTCCGTGGGCCTGGGCACTGTGGTCGGCCTCGTCGCCGGCTTCTACCGGGGCTGGACCGAGCAGGCGCTGATGCGGATTGTCGACGTCTTCCTCGCCATCCCCACCGTCCTGTCCGGCCTCGCCCTGGCCAGCATCGTCGGCCGCGGCACCAGCGGAATCATCGTTGTGGTCACCGCCCTGTACTGGGCATGGACGGCCCGGCTCGTGTACGGCGAGACCGTACGCCTGCGGGGCAGAGGCTTCGTCGAGGCCGCCCTGGCCCACGGCGTCCGGCCGCGCACGGCGCTGCGGCGCCATGTGCTGCCGCACCTCTCCACCATCCTGCTCAACGTGGCGGCCCTCAACGGAGCGGCCGTCGTGGTGGTCGGCGCAGGTCTGTCCTACCTCGGCGCCGGCATCCAGCAGCCCACCCCGGAACTCGGCAACCTGCTGGCCGAAGGCTCAAGAACAATAATGTACGCCCCGCATACCCTGCTCGTGCCCCTTGCCCTCATCGTCGCGACTGTCCTCGCCTTCGTGCTCATCGCGGAAGGCCTGAACCGCCGCAACCCCCTTTCGGAGCGACGCTCATGGCTCGACGCATAGCCATCCGCCTCCTGCTGGGACTCTGCACCGTCACCGCGGTCGTCCTGCTGACCTTTGTCCTGCAGTACGTACTGCCCGGAGACCCGGCACGCAGCATCGCCGGTCCCAAGGCCGGTCCCGAGGTCCTGGCAAGGATCCGTGAACAACTACACCTCGACGACCCCCTGTGGTCGCAGCTCGTGCACTACTTCTCCGGCGTCGCCACCGGTGACCTCGGCAACTCCTACGCACAGGACGAAGCTGTCCTCCCGCTCATCCTCGACCGGCTTCCGGCCACCGCCCTGCTCGCTGCTGCGGCCTTGCTGGTAGAAGTCGTGATCGGCGGCCTGTGGGGTGTGTGGGAAGCCCTCCGTCCGAAGCGGAGTTGGCTGCTGGCCACCGTCAACGTGGGGCTGCTGTCGATCCCGCCGTTCTCGCTGGGATTCCTGCTGCTGCTCGCCTTCGCCTACCAACTGCCTGTCTTCCCCATCGACGGGGGTACCGGCGTCATGAAGATCGTCCTGCCGGCACTGACCCTCGGCGTCCTCGGCGCCCCCTACTACGCCAACGTCGTCCGTGACAGCATGCGCGAATCGCTGGCCTCCGCCTATGTGCGTACCGCCGTCTCGAAGGGGATGCGCCGCCGGCGGATCGTGGCACGCCACGTGCTGCGCAACACCGCGTCCCCGGTGGTCACGCTGCTCGGCATGGACGTGGCGGTCTTCCTGTCCGGCGTCGTCTTCGTGGAGAAGATCTTCGCCTGGCCGGGCATCGGCCAGATGCAGACCGAGGCCTTCGCGGACCTCGACCGGCCCGTGCTCACCGGCACGGTCATCGTGGCCGCCGTCATCGTGGTGGCCGCCAACCTCATCGCCGACCTCACCCGGACATTGATCGACCCACGCGCACAAATGGAGGCGCTGTGACCGTCACCGAGGTTCCCCGGCCCGACACCCTGGGCAGCGAGGTGAAGATCGAGCGTCTCAGTGTCACCTACGGCTCCTTCACTGCAGTGCGCGATGTCAGCCTGACCGTGCCCGCCGGCACGACGACCGCACTGGTCGGCGAATCAGGATCCGGCAAGTCGACCCTGGCCTTGGCCGCCAGCAGGCTCCTTCCCCCCGGCGCACGCATCAGCGCCGGATCGGTCGTGGTCGACGACACCGACCTCGCCACCCTGACCGGCAAGCCACTTCGTCAGGCACGCGGACGCGTTGCCGCCTACCTGGCCCAGGACGCCTCTGCCGCGCTCAACCCGGTCATCCGCGTCGGCCGTCAGATCGGGGAAGTCCACCGGCTCCGCGAAGACGCCAGCCGCAGGCAGGCCGACACACTTGCCCTGGAAGGTCTCGCGGACGTCGGCATCTCCGACCCCGAACGCGTTGCGCGTCTCTATCCGCACCAGATCTCCGGCGGCATGCGCCAGCGCGTCATGATCGCCACAGCGCTCGCCTTCCGCCCCCAGCTCCTCATCGCGGACGAACCGACCACCGCGCTCGACGTGACGGTGCAGGCCGAGATCCTCGCCCTGGTCAGCCGACTGCAAAAGGAGTACGGGCTGACCGTGGTGTGGATCACCCACGACATGTCCGTCGTCGCCGAACTGGCCGACCGCGTCGCGGTGCTGTACGGCGGACGCCTCGTCGAGCACACGGACGTGCTCTCCGCGTTCGAATCACCCCGCCACCCCTACACCCGCGCCCTCCTCGAGTGCTTCCAAGGCAGCCGCGATGCCGCTCCCAAGGAGCGGTTCACCACCATCTCGGGCAACCCGCCCGTGGGCGGCCTGCCCACCGGCTGCCCGTTCCACCCGCGATGCCGGGACGCCAGCTCAGAATGCCAGACCGCTCTCCCCGAGCCGCAGCTGGTGGCCACTGGGCATCACGCGGCCTGCCACCGTCTGGAGGACCTCCGATGAGGCGGACCGAACCCGAGGGAACCCCGAGCACCACACCCCTGCTTCAGGCGTGCGGAGTTACCAAGCGCTATGGATCCTTCACGGCGCTCAACGCGGTGGACCTGACCGTCGAAGCCGGCCGGACCGTCAGCATCGTCGGCGAGTCCGGTTCGGGAAAGACCACTCTCGCCCGGATCCTGGTCGGACTGGAACGCGCGGACCGGGGCACCGTGCTCCACCGGGGCCGGCCGGTCCGCGGCCGTCGCGCCCGGCGAGAGTTCCAGCGCAGCGTCGGCATGGTTTTCCAGGATCCCTACGAGTCGATGGACCCCCGGATGACGATCGGTGAGGTGGTCGCCGAACCGCTGCGCGCCCACGGGCTCCACGGCCGTGACGGGGAACGCCGCATCCGCGAACTCCTCGACTCCGTGGGCATGGAGGGGGCCGAGCCCGACGCCTACCCGCACCAGTTCTCGGGCGGCCAGCGCCAACGCGTGTGCATCGCCCGAGCCCTTGCCACCGACCCCGAACTGGTCATCTGCGACGAACCCACATCGGCCCTGGACGTCTCGGTGCAGGCCCAGATCCTCAATCTGCTGCTCGACCTCCAGCGCGAGCGCGGGCTGGCTTACCTCTTCATCACTCACGACCTGGACGTCGTCCGCAGAATCAGTGACGAGGTCGACGTCCTGTTCCGGGGCGATGTCGTCGAACGGGGCAGTGCCGAGAAGGTCACCCGGACGCCCGAGCACGCCTATACCCGCAAGCTGCTCGACGCCCTCCCGGCCGACTCTCCGCGTGACCGCCGAATCGGTTCGCCGATCGCGTGACGACCGCCCCCGCCGCACCGCGAACCCGCAGGAGAAGCACGTATGAGCTCCTCGACACCTCCCACCGTCACCAAGCTCATGATTCCCATGAGCGACGGCGTACGGCTGGCCGCCACCCTCTACCTGCCGGACCGCGACGAACCCGCCCCGGCCCTGCTGGAGGCCCTCCCTTACCGCAAGGACGACATCCTCGGTGCTGAGTCACGGCCGGAATACGCACGTCTGCGCGATGAACACGGATATGCCGTCTGCCGGGTAGACGTCCGGGGCACCGGCAGCTCTGAGGGGCTCGCGACAGACGAGTACCCGGCGGGCGAGACCGACGACCTCTGCGAGGTCATCGCGTGGCTCGCCGCCCAGCCGTGGTGCAGTGGTGCCGTCGGCATGTTCGGCACCTCCTACAGCGGTTTCAACTCCTTGCATGTGGCCATGCGCAGACCGCCTGCCCTGAAGGCCATCGTGCCCATCTACAGCTCCGACGACCGTTTCACCGACGACGTCCACTACATGGGCGGTGCCCTGCGCCTCATCGACCTCGTCGACTACCCCGCCTACATGTCGGCGCTCAACGCGCTGCCGCCCGTACCTGCCCTGGCAGGGGCCCATTGGCGCGAAAAATGGCAGGAGCGGCTGGAGAACACCGAGCCTTGGCTGCTCAGCTGGCTCGAGCACCAGCGGCACGGCCCATTCTGGCAGCGCGGCTCCGTCCGCCCCCACTACGACCGAATCGCCTGCCCCACAATGATCGTCGCGGGCTGGGCCGACGGGTACCGCAACAACTCCTTCCGCACCGTGCGAGGTCTCGCCGAAGCGGGCACGCCGTACCGGCTGGTGATCGGTCCATGGAGCCACATGGCGACCGACAGTTCCTTGCCCGGACCCCACAGCGACCTCGTGCCCGAAATGGCCCGCTGGTTCGACCGCTGGCTGCGCGGCACAGACAACGGCATCGACCGCGAGCCGCCGATCATGCTGTTCACCCGTCGTTCCACGAGGCCGGAACCCGACCTGGCTCAGATCAGAGGAGCCTGGCGCGCCGAACCGCAATGGCCCCCGGAGCGCGGCACCGAGCCGGTGCTCGCCCTCTCGGGTGAGGACCGGGTCCTCACCGTGCGCCCGTCAGTGGGAACCGCCGCCTGGAACGACTGCGCCGGCTCCCTCCCCTGGGGCCAGCCCACGGATCAGCGGTACGACGACGCCGACTCGCTCACCTGGGAGTGGGGAACCGGTGAACTGGCCGACGGCCCTGTGGAGATACTCGGCCACCCGCGCGCACGGCTCTCCCTCACCTCGACCGCCCCCGTCGCGTACGTGTCCGTCAAGCTCTGCGATGTCTTCCCCGACGGCACATCGGCGCTGATCACCCGCGGCGTGCTCAACCTGACGCGGCGCAACGGCCATGACACCGCCCCCGTGCCCCTCATCCCCGGCGTCGCCGAGAATGTCACCGTCGAATTGAACGCGACATCCTGGATCCTGGAAGCCGGCCACCGGCTGCGCATGTCGGTGGCAGGTACCGACTGGCCCAACATCGCCGCGCCCCCTGAGCCCTGTGACCTGACGCTGCACGCATCCGCCGGCGCGCTCCACCTCCCGTTGGTGCCCGGCGCCGCACCGCCTCCCGCATCGGACGGGGCAGCCGCTGCCGATCCCGTTGCCTCGGCAGACGCGGCAGGCGTCACCTGGCGCATCGAACGGGACGTCCTGGCCCGGACCACCACCTGTGCGGTCGGCCACGGTTCCACCTGGGCCACCACCGAAGGGACGGGCTGCGAGGACCGGTACACCGGCCGGGTCACGGTCGACGACCGCACCTTCGAACAAACGGTGACCGCTCACTCCGCGTTCACGGTCGAGTGGCCCGAGGCCACCGTCACCGCGACGGCGGACCTCCATCTGATGGCACGTCAGGACCATTACGAAACAAAGATCACCGTGCGTGCCTTCGACGACGGCCGACAAGTCTTCGAGCGCCATTGGCGACGGGATGTCCCCCGCGACCTCGGCTGACGCCCTCACCCGGGCGCGGCGCCGAGTCCTGTCCGCACCCTTCCCCCGGAGCCACCATGAGCACCCGCCACGAGGGTTACGTCGCCCTGCTGCGCACCCCCGGTGTCCCTCGGATCGTGCTGCCGTCGGTGATCGCCCGCCTCCCCATCGGTATGACAGCCGTCCTGCTGATCCTGCTCGTCCAGCAGGGCACCGGCTCGTACCGCACGGCGGGGCTCGCGATGGCCGTGAACTCGTTGGCCTTCGCCGCGACGGCCCCCTGGTTCGGACGGCTGGCCGACCGTGGCCACGCCGCTGCCGTCATCCTCATCACCGGCTGCGCCCACCCTGTCGCCTTGATCGGCCTGCTGCTCGCCGTGCACGTCTCGGCGCCGGACTGGGCCGTCCTCGCGGGTGCGGCGGCAGCAGGCGGCATCTGCCCGCCGGTCGCCGCCGTCACCCGGGCCCTGTGGCCCCGACTTGTCGACGAGGACATGCGCCCCACGGCCTACGGCCTGGAAGCGGTGCTGGCCGAACTCACCTATGTCCTGGGCCCGATGGTTGCCGGCATTGTCCTCGCGGTGGCCGGGGCATCGGCAGGTCTGCTCGTCGCGGCCGCGGCCGTTCTCGCGGGTTCCGTCGGCCTGGCGCGGGCGCGGCCCGTGCGCGAGTTCCGCGCGGCTCCCGCGACGGGCCCCCGCCGTCATGTGCTCGCCTCTCCTGCTCTGCGCGCCGTGCTGTTGGTCACTACGGTGACCTCCGTGGCGTTCGGTATCCTCGAGGTGGCGGTGCCCGCGTTCGCGGTGGAGCACGGTTCGCCCGCCGCCGGAGGCATCCTGGTCGCCCTGTGGTCGACGGCCAGTGTCATCGGGGGCCTGCTCTACGTCCGCCGCAGATGGAAGTCCCCGCTCACCCGGCAGTTCGCCGTGCTGACCGGCGCCAACGCGGTGTCCTTCGCGCTGCTGGCGCTGGCCGATGAGCCGTGGCAGCTGGGTGTCCTGCTCGTCCTCGGCGGCGTGCTCCTGGCGCCGGCCGCCGCGGTGGAGTACGCACTTGTCAGTCATGCGGCGGACCCGTCGGCTGCGACGCAGGCGTTCACCTGGTTCGGCACCGCCGCCTATATCGGCAGTGCGGTGGGCGGCGCGCTCGGCGGCGCGCTGGTCGCGCCCCTGGGACTGACCATGGTCTTCCTGGCGGCAGCCGCCTGCGGACTGCTGGGAGGCGTGTGCGCCTGGCGAGTCGCTACTCTGCTGAGAGGTGTCTGACCTGCGGTGCTCTTGAAGGCGCCGCCTGAGCCGGGTCCCGTCGGGGCCCGGCTCGCACTTGCGGCGGCGGGCTCCGACGGCGTGGTAGTGCGTGCGATGAAGGGGAATAAGGTAACTGCTGTGGCGCGGAAACGGGTGGAACTCAGGCGCGAGGAGATCCTCGAGGCGACGATTGAGCAGATTCAGCAGCGCGGTATCGCGGCGGTCCGGGTGGCGGACGTCGCCACCGCGCTGGGCGTCAGCAACGGACTGGTCTTCTACCACTTCGAGAGCAAGGAAGCGCTGACGCAGGAGGCGTTCGCCTATGCCGCGCGCCGGGACCTGGATGTCCTGCGCGCCACCTGCTCGCGTTCCGTCCCGGCGGCGGTGCGTTTCAAGTCCGTGGTGCGCCAGTACGGCCCGACGGGCAAGGCGCTGGGCTGGAGGCTGTGGATCGACGGCTGGTCGACCGGCCTGCGCGAACCCGGCCTGCGTGCGGTGATGCGCTCCATGGACGAGGACTGGCGAGGCGCCATTACCGGCTTGATCGAGGAAGGTGTCGAGACGGGTGAGTTCTCCTGCGACGATCCGGTCGAAGCCGCCTGGCGGATCACCGCGTTTCTGGACGGTCTGGCGGTGCAGCTGGTGGCCAGGGGCGGTCAGCTGAAGAAGACCAGGACGACGCAATGGGTGAACTCCTTCGTGGCGCGTGAACTGGGCATCGACGCCGCGCTGCTGGAGCCCGGACGTCCTGATCCGCGGTGACTCCGGAGCTTGTCTGCCCGGCACCGCACGCGATGCCGGGCAGGCAAGCTGATGCCAGTCGGTCAGCCGACCACGGGGCGAGCTTTGCGCCCCGTCGAGATCACCAGGTACATCGCCGCCAGGATCAGCAGTCCGCCGACGACCGTGCGCGAGGCCAGCGCGGAGCCGACCAGCACACTGAACAGCGCCACGAACAACGGTTCGGATGCCATGACCACGGCGGCGCTCGTCGCTGAGACGCGTGCTTGGGCCCAGGTCTGCACGGCGTACATTCCGAGGGTCGCCATCAGGGTCAGATAGATGAGCCAGCCCCAGCCGGCGCCGGTGTCGGGCAGGTCGAATCCCGTGGGTACGGCCCAGCACGCCCCCAGGGCGCCGGTGCCCAGCAGTTGCAGCGCGGCGAGTCCGTAGACCTTGTCCCGTTCGGCGTACTGCGCCAGCAGGACCATCTGCAGGGCGTATCCCAAGGCGCCGCCAAGCGTGAGCCAGGTGCCGAGGCCGAGGGAGACCCCGTTGAAGGAGATCACGGCCAGGCCGGCGGTCGCGGTGAGTGCCGCGCCCCACACAGCCGGGGCGATAGCCGTCTTGAACAGCAGGCGCGCCACCAGCGGTGTGAGGACCACGAACAGCGAGCACAGAAAGCCGGACTGGGCCGCTTCGATGTAGAGCTGCCCCTGGGTCTGCAGCAGTGCGCCGGCCGTGAGGCAGCAAGCGAGGCCGAGGCCTGCCAGCGTGTGGCGGCGCCCGAGTGTGAGCACCGCCTTCGGCCTGATCAGCAGCATGATCAGGCCCGCCAGAAGGAAGCGGCCGGCGATCAGGCTCGGCGTCGACATCTCCGGCAGGATCCAGACCGTGGCGATGTAACTCCATCCCCAGACGGCGGCCGCGCACACGAGTGCGATCAGCGCGCTGCGGTTTCCGGCGTTCAACGCCGGGGCGACGGCCTGCGTGGGCATGGTTGCGGTCACGGCAGTTCCCCCTCTGATGGAAGCGGGCCGGAGAGTGCGGAACCCCGGCCGGACGGACGATCCGCGGCCCTTGCTGAGCTGCGGCTACCGAAGGCTATCTTTTGACTGATGAGTCAGTCAAAAGGCATTGACACTACTGCTGATCCGGCGTTCAGTAGTGGTGCTGGCGCCGCACAGGTGTCGCGCTATTACTGACTCACTGGTCAGTAGTAATTCCCCATGAGAGCGACTGGAGGCCCCCAATGACCGACCTCCCCACCGAGTTGTGCAGCCTGACCGAGGAACAGCAGGACATCGTCGACCTGTGCCGCGCCTTCGCGCGTGAGGAGATCCGCCCCATCGCCCAGGACGTGGATGAAGCCGACACAGTCACCCCCCGGGGGCTGTGGAGCAAGGCGGCCGCGGTGGGCATCACCGGCTTCATGCTTCCCGAGGAGTACGGCGGCGGAGGCTTCACCGACGTGTTCACGCAATGCCTCGTGCAGGAGGAGCTCTGCGTGGGCGACCTCGGCATCGGCAACCTGCTGTGCTCCAACGGATTCTTCGCCGACCCCGTGCTGGAACTGGGCACCGAAGAGCAGAAGCGGACATGGCTCACGCCGCTGACCGGTACCGACAGTCCCTTGACCTCTGTCGCCACCACCGAGCCCTCCTCCGGCTCCGATGCGGCGTCCATCACGACCACCGCCGTCCGCGTCCCCGGCGGTTACCGGCTCAACGGCCAGAAGGCGTGGATCTCGAACGCCGGCGAGGCCGGGCAGTACGTCGTCTTCGCCAAGACCGACCCGACCCAGCGTGCCCGGGGCATCAGCGCGTTCCTGATGCCCGCGGACACCGACGGCGTCACCTTCGGCGAGCCGATGAAGAAGATGGGCCAGCGAGCCATCGTCTGCCGGGAGATGTTCTTCACCGACGCCTTCGTCCCCGAGGAGAACCGACTCGGCGAAGAGGGCCAGGGCTTCTACGGCCTGATGCGCACCTTCGACGTCTCCCGCGCCGTACTCGGCGCGGCCGCCACCGGCATCGCCCGGGCCGCCTACGAGTACGCCCGCGACTACGCCCGCGAGCGCGTGCAGTTCGGCAAGCCGATCATCGAACACCAGGCCGTCGCGTTCCGCCTCGCGGACATGCGCAACCGCATCGAGCAGTCCCGCCTGATGACCTGGCGGGCCGCCAAGCGACTCGACGCCGGACTGCCCGCCACGGCCGAGGCAGCCATGGCCAAGCTCACCGCCTCCGAAACCGCCGCCTACTGCACCTGGGCCGCCGTCCAGACCCTCGGCGGCTGGGGCTACTCGCGCGAGTACCCGGTCGAGCAGTGGATGCGCGACGCCAAGCTCGAGGAGATCGAGGAAGGCACCTCCGACATCATGCGTCTCATCATCTCGCGGACCCTCTAATGGCCGGCCACCGTCCCCCGCCCCCTGCCCTCAGGCCGTTGATGAGCGGCGGTCAGGCACTGGTGCGCGCACTCGCCGCACACGGCGTCGACCTGGTCTTCGGCATCCCCGGTACACACAACCTGGAGATCTACGCCCACCTCGGCGGGTACGACGTCACGCACGTCACTCCGCGCCACGAACAGGGCGCCGGGTACGCCGCCGACGCCTACGCAAGGACCACCGGCCGACCCGGCGTGGTGATCACCACCACTGGCCCCGCCCTGCTCAACGCCTCGGCCGCCGTCGGCCAGGCCTACTCCGACAGCGTGCCAGTCCTGGTCATCTCACCCGGTATGCCGCTGCGTCACCCTGAACTCGCGACGGGCCAGCTCCACGAGATGCGCAGTCAGAGCCAGGCTATGGCCGCCATCGCGGCGTTCAGCCACAGGGTGACCTCGGTCGCCGAGATCGACGCCGCCGTCGCACGGGCCTTCGCCCTGTTCCGGTCCGGCCGGCCTCGCCCCGCACACATCGAGATCCCGCTCGACCTCCTCGACTCCACCGAGGCTGTCGACGAACGGCCGCGCACCGCAACTCGCGCCGCGCCCCTGCGGGCCGACGCCGGGTGCCTGCGCCGCGCGGCCGAAACGCTGCAGCGGGCCGAACGCCCCGGAATCGTCCTGGGCGGCGGCGCCCGCACGGCCGGCACGGACTGCCTCCGCCTGGCCGAGGCCCTGGGCGCACCCGTGGTCACGACGGCGAACGGCAAGGGAGTCGTCCCCGAGTCCCATCCACTCGCCCTCGGCGTCGCCCTGCACACCGCCACCGTCCAGGACTGGCTTGCCGACTGCGATGCCGTCCTCGTGGTCGGGAGCGAGCTGGCCGAGTCCGACTTCTGGCGCACCCCGTCGGCCGTCGGCGGCACCCTCATCCGTGCCGACATCGACCCCGGCCAGATGTACGCCGGGCAGCCCGCCGACATCGCCCTGGTCGGCGACGCCGCCGTCGTGATCGACGACCTCCTGGCCCTGGTCCGCGTGCAGACGGCATCCGCCCACCGGGACGGAGCCGTACGCAGTCCCGGGGGTCGCGAGCGGGCCGGCGCGCTCTCCCGTGTCATGCGCGACAAGCACCGCTCGGAGAACGCCGCCCGTGACGCCCGCTGGCTGCCCTATCTCGCGGCGATCCGCAAGGTGTTGCAGCAGGATGCGGTGGTCACGTCCGACAGTGCCATGTGCTGCTACTACGGTGCGCTGCCGCACCTGCCCCTCGACCCGCCCGGCCGGATGCTCCACCCCACCGGCTTCGGCACCCTCGGCTACGCCCTGCCCGCGGCCATCGGCGCCAAAGTCGCCGACCCCGACCGTGAGGTCGTCGCACTGAGCGGCGACGGAGGCCTGCAGTTCTCCGTCCAGGAACTGGCCACGGCCGCGCAGCTCGGACACCCCCTGCCCGTCATCGTCTTCGACAACGGCGGCTACGGAGAGATCCGCGACGAGATGACGGCCCGTGGTGATACGCCCGTGGCCGTCGACCTCCCGGCCCCGGACCTTCCCGCCCTCGCCCGGGCCTACGGCGGCCAGGGCACCAGAGTCTCCACCCCCGAGGCTCTGGCAGCCGCTCTGGCCAAGGCGCTGAACACCAGTGGCCCCACCGTCATCGTCGTTCCTGAGGAGACCACACCATGACCAGCAACCGACCCCACGCCGGAACCCCGTCAGCCGACGGTCGGCCGCCCCTGCTGAGCGTCACCTGGACCGACCACGTCACAGGCCGCAGCGGCTACCTGGTCATCGACCGGCTCGTCCGCGGCGTCTCCAGCGGCGGCCTGCGCATGCGAGCGGGCTGCACTCTCGACGAGGTCCACGGCCTCGCCAAGGGCATGACCATGAAGGAGGCGCTGCACTACGACCCAGCCGCTCGCTACATCCCGCTCGGCGGCGCCAAGGGCGGTATCGACTGCGACCCCGCCGACCCCGACGCGTACGGCCTGCTCGTGCGTTACCTGCAGGCCATGGGCCCGTACATCGAACGTTTCTGGACGACCGGTGAAGACCTGGGACTCACCCAGAGCCTGGTCGACGAGGCGGCCGCCGATGCCGGTCTCACCAGCTCCATCCAGGCGGTCTTCCCACTGCTGGAGGACGAGGACAAGGCCCGCGCCCGGCTCTCGGACGCCTTCGGCGTCGAGGTCGACGGCATCGGGCTGGGCGAACTCGTCGGAGGCTGCGGAGTCGCGGAGGCCGCCCTGGCCACCCTCGACCGGGACGGAGTGCCGTACGCCGGCAGGCGCGTCGCGGTCCAGGGCCTGGGCACCATGGGTGGCGCCACTGCCCGCTTCCTGGCCCGAGCCGGATTGAAGATCGTCGCCGTGTCCGACGTCCGGGGAACCATCGCCAACCCGGACGGCCTCGACGTCGAAAGGCTGCTCGCGGCCCGCGATGAACACGGCACTGTCTCCCGCGACGTACTGCGCCCCGAGGACACCAAGCTGCCCGGCGACGCCTGGCTGGCGGCCGACGCCGACATACTCGTCCCGGCAGCCGTCTCGTACTGCATCACCCCGGACAACGAGAGCCGGATCACGGCCCGTTACATCGTCGAGGCCGCCAACATGCCCGTGCTGCCCGCCGCGGAGACGCTGCTCGCCGCACGTGGTGTCACCGTGCTGCCCGACGTGGTGGTCAACTCCGGTACGAACGCCTGGTGGTGGTGGACGCTCTTCGGCGACGTCGACGCCGACGCCGAGCAGGCCTTCGCGAAGGTCCGCTCCTCGATGCGTGCCCTGATCACCACCATGCTCGACCGGGCCACCACCGAGCGCCGTACACCCCGCTTGGCAGCGCACGCCATCGTCGAGGACCGGCTGCCGCTCATCGCCGACACCTTCGGGCGGTTCCGATGACGACCGTCATGCGCCCGGACAACGGCACTCCACTGACCCCGGCACCCGTCACCGGCCTCTTCGACCCCGGGTCGGTCGCTGTCGTCGGCGCCTCGGACAACGTCGAGAAGTGGGGCCACTGGATCGCCCGCGGCGCCCTGGCGGGCCAACGACGGCGGCAGGTGCATCTGGTGAATCGACGCGGTGGCAGCGTACTCGGCTCGCCGTGCCACACCGGACTCGACCGTCTGACCACGTCCCTAGAACTGGTCTGCGTGGTCGCCCCGCCGCACTCCGTGCGCCCCATCGTCGAGCAGGGGCTCGCACTAGGCGCCCGGTACTTCGTCGTCATCACGGCCGGCGTCGACGTCCCCGGCCTCACCGCCGCCGACGCCGAGGCGGAACTGGCCGCCCTCGTCCGCTCGCGCGGCGCCCGTCTGCTCGGCCCCAACTGCATGGGAGTCGTCGACACCGGCACCGACCTGCGGCTGTCCTGGGGCGACTTCCCGGCTGGGAACGTCGGCATGGTCTCGCAGAGCGGAAATCTCGGACTGGAAATCGGCCGCCTGCTCGGCCGCGCCGGCCAGGGCTTCTCCCGGTTCGTCTCGCTGGGCAACCAGCGGGACATCGACGCCACCGAGGCCATCGAGGCGCTGATCGCCCACGAACCCACCCGAGTCATCGCCGCCTATGTCGAGGACGTGCGCGACGGACGCCGATTCGCCCGGACGCTGGCAACTGCCCGGGACGCCGGAAAACCCGTTCTGCTCCTCACCGTCGGCCGCAGTGCGGCCTCGCAACTGGCGGCCGCCTCCCACACCGGCGCCCTGGTCAGCGACAGCGCCGTCATGGATGCGGTCTTCACCGCAGCGGGCACCCTCCTGCCATCGTCGGCGGGAGCGCTCGTCGACGCCGCGCTCACCCTGCTCGCCCCGGCGTTGCCGGCCGGACGGCGCATCGCGGTGGTCGGCGACAGCGGTGGTCAGGGCGCCCTGGCCGCCGACGCCCTGACCGGTGAGGGCCTCGAGGTGCCCGTACCGGCCGAGTCCACCGCCACGACGCTCGCCGCCCGCCTGCCGGCCGCTGCCGGTGTGCACAACCCGGTCGACCTCGCCGGAGCGGGCGAGGCCGACCTGGGTACGTACGCCGCGGTCGCCGAGACGCTCCTCGCGAGCGGCGACGCCGACGCCGTACTGCTCACCGGCTACTTCGGCGACTACAGCACCGGCACCGCCGGCCTGCTGGAGAAGGAGTGCGCGGTCGCCGGTGCACTGGCCGACGCCGTACACGCCACGGGCCGTCCGCTCGTGGTGCACTCGATGGCTCGTGACACGCCCGCTCTGGCCGTGCTGCGCGAGCGAGGAGTTCCGGTCTACGAGCGCGTCGACCAGGCGGCATCCGCCCTCGCCTCCGCCGAACGCTGGGCGCGCGGCCGCCTGGACGCGGCGGCCGGAACCGTACTCGCAACTGCGGACAACCCACCGGTCCCGCCGGCCGGCCGGCCGCTGCCCGACGGAGACTACCGCACGGTGCGCGCCCTTCTGCATGCGTACGGAGTGGAGTTCCCCGAGGCGGCATTCGTATCCGACCCCGACGAGGCCGCGCGGGAGGCCGATCGCATCGGTTACCCGGTGGTGCTCAAGGCCATGGGCCTGGCACACAAGACCGAAGCGGGTGGTGTGGCCCTGAACCTCGCCGACGCCGAGGAACTGCGCGCCGCCTTCACCAGGATGCACGACGCGGTCGGGGCCGGTGCGTACGCCGTCGAGCGGATGGTGCGCCGCCCCCACGCGGTCGAGCTGATCGTCGGCGTTCGCCGGGACCCGGCCTTCGGCCCGGTCGCCATGGTGGGAATCGGCGGTGTCACCGCCGAACTGCACGCCGACACGGCTCTCGGCCTCGCGCCCCTGAGCGAGGACCGTGCCCGCACTCTGCTCGCCTCGCTGCACCACACGCCCCTCCTGCGCGGCTGGCGCGGAGCCCCGGCAGTCGACCTGGCCGCGGCCGCCCGTGCCGTCGCGGCCGTCTCGCGGGCCGCCTGCGACCACCCGGAGCTGGCTCAGCTCGAAGTCAACCCGCTGGTGACCCACCCGGGGGGAGCCTGCGCGCTGGACGCGCACGGCGTCCTCACCGGCGAGGGATCCCCGTAACTCCACTCCGAAAGGTTGCCCCCATGAACAGCGCTCAGCCCTACACCGACCGCACCATCATCGTCACCGGCGGCGGCAGTGGCATCGGACAGGCCATCGCCGTTGCCCTGGGTGATGTCGGCGCCCGCGTTGTCGTCGCCGGCCGCAGCGAGGACAAACTCCAGGAGACCGTCGCCCTGCTGGTGGGCAAGGGAGCCGAAGCCCTGGCCGTTCCCATGAACGTTCGCGACCCGGAGGCGGTCCAGTTGATGGTGGACCGGGCCGTAGAGCGGTTCGGACGGGTGGACGGCCTGGTCAACAACGCGGCCGGCAACTTCATCTGCCCCGGCATCGATCTCAGCCCCAACGGCTGGGGCGCCGTCGTCGACACCGTCCTCAACGGCACCTTCTACTGCACCCGGGCTGTGACCCGGCAGATGCGCGCACAAGGAACCGGTGGGGCGGTCCTCTCCGTCATCGCCTCCTACGCGTGGCACGGCCACCCCGGCACGGTCCACTCCGCCGCCGCGAAGGCCGGTGTCCTGGCGATGACCCGCACCTTGGCGGTCGAGCTGGCCCCGATGGGCATCCGGCTCAACTGCATAGCCCCCGGCCCCACCGAGACCGAGGGCGCCGGTGCCGCCCTGTGGCCCACGGAGGAGGACCGGCAGCGTGTGCTCTCCTCCGTCCCGGCGGGGCGCTTCGCCGACCCCGCGGAGGTCGCGGACGCGGCGCTGTTCCTGCTCGACCCCCGCACTTCCTACCTGACGGGGGACGTACTGACCCTCGACGGCGGCCAGTGGCTGGGCAAGAAGGTCTACGGTGTACCAACTCCCGGCTGAGCCGTCGGCCGCAGGCAGAAGCGTCGGGTGCCACTCCCGGCCACGTCACCCCGGTGCGGAGGCCACAAGCGACGAGCGATGGCCTCTGCACCGTTCGCATGTCGGGTCAGCCGTCACTGGCGGTGCGTCAGCACTGAGAAGGCGCGGGTCATACGCCTCGGATGGTATGGCGCCACGCCATTGGGGCTCGTGGGAGCCGTGTACGCGGTGAACCTGGACCTCGGCGACGCGGGGGCGCCGTGCGGGAGGCCTGCGCATGGCCGTGGAGGCGCTGGCACTCAGCGCATAGGTGATGCAGTCTGAGCTAATACGAGATACAATTGCACCGTGGTGATGCATTTAGTCTCAGGTCGGCGCATTGGCGCCGGGTCGCCGGTCCTCTGGCACTTCCAGGCCGACTGCGGCCACGCGGTACTGGCCATATCGGAGAAGTCCCCAGTCCTGCGCCGGTCTTGTCGGCGGGGTGGTGATGACTGCTCGAGGGCCGGTCACGCCCACTGCCTGTTGAAGACTGACTGATCAGTCACTAGTAGTGGACGGGTGCGGCCTCCAGCGCGATGACCGCCGCGTCCTCGTCTGCCGGCCCGCGGCCGGCAACCGAATGGAACAGGGAGAATAGATGGCAACCGCGTTGCGTTGTGGATGGCTGGCCGACGTCGAAGCCGGTGAGATGCTGCCCGACAGGACGGTGCTCGTCGACGGCGAACGCATCGTCGCTGTGCAGCCCGGCTCCGCGCCGGTGCCCGAGGGAGTGGAAGCCATCGATCTGGGTGAGGTGACGCTCAGCCCGGGCCTGATCGATCTGCACACCCATCTGATCGGTGTGGCGGCCTGTGGCGACTCCGCCCAGGAGCTCAAGCAGAGCGCCGCGCGGCAGGCCCTCGACGGCGTGGACCACGCCCGTGACACCGTGCTCGCCGGTTTCACCACTGTTCGCGACGTCGGCACGTTTCGCGCCTTCATCGACACGGAGCTTCGCGACGCGATCAACAGGGGCACCGCGATCGGACCACGTATGGCCGTCGCCGGCGCGTACGTCACAGTGTCCAGCGGAGGCGGGATGATCACCGGTCTCGCGCACGACATCGAACTGCCCAAGGACTTCCGCTTCGGTTCCGTCCGGGCCGTGGACGACACCCGCGAGCGCGTGCGGGAGATCCTCCATGGCGGCGCCGACCTCATCAAGCTCATCGCGACCGGCGCAGTAATGGCTGCCGGTACCGTCCCCGGCGCCCCGGAACTCACAGAGGCCCAGATGCGGGCGGCCGTGGAGGAGGCCGCCCAATACGGCGCGTACGTCGCCGCGCACGCACACGGGGCCGCGGGCATCAAGATGGCGGTCCGCGCCGGCGTCCGTTCCATCGAGCACGGCTGCTACCTGGACGACGAAGGCATCGCGCTGATGCTGGAGCACGGTACGTACCTGTCCGCCGACATCTGGTGGAGCGATTGGCTGACTGAGCATGCCACCGACGCCGGCTTCGACGCGGAACAGCAGGCCAAGAACGACGACGCGACCGAGTCCCAGCGCCTGGCCTTCGAGAGGGCGGTCCGCGCCGGAGTCAGAATCGGATTCGGCACGGACGCGGGCGCGTTCCCGCACGGCATACAGGCCAGGCAGCTTCAGACCATGCGGACGTACGGCATGACCCCCCTGGAGGCGCTGCGCGCTGCCACTCTCACCAGTGCTGAGTGCATGGGCTGGGAGGAACGGGTCGGATCGATCACCCCGGGCAAGTACGCCGACCTCATCGCCGTCCCCGGAAGGGCCGATGATCCGACCGTGTTCACCGACGTCCGGTTCGTGATGAAGGGCGGCGCCGTCCTGAAGAACGACCTGCCGGACCACGCTCCAGAGAGAGCACTGAGGGGATGGGCGGGTCAGTGAGCGCGCTGGGCGTGCCCGGAACCTCCAGAGATACGGAAAGGAGCTTTCTCATCGACGGGTCGGCCGGCTTCAAGGCCCGAAGCGTGGAGAAGGAGGAGCGGTGCGCGTGCTGATGGTCGAGGCCGATCCGTATGCGGCTCGTGAACCATGACCCGCGACGTCGTAGGAGGCCCAGGTTGACCATCCGCAGGCGGCTTACTCTGACTTACGGGGGCTTCTTCGTCGTCTCCGGAGCCGCGTTGATCGGTCTGTTGTACGTGTTCATGAGCGTCGGCCCGACCTACGCATGGCCCCAGCCTCCCGGCCCGGGCGGGACATCGATCCACGAGACGGCCGAGTTGCAGATGGCGCCGCGCACGAGTGACATGGCGACACCGGTGCAAGAAGGCCTCTTCACCACGATTTCCGTCGAGGCCAAGTCGGACCTGTTGGGCGCGCTGCTGATCTTCAGCGCTGCGGCACTCGCCATCCTCACGGTGGTCGCCCTTGTACTTGGCTGGTTCCTGGCCGGGCGGCTGCTCGACCCCCTGGAGCGCATCACCCGGGCCGCGCGCTCGGTGGCGGGCGCCAACCTGCACGAGCGCGTCGCGCTCGACGGTCCGCAGGACGAGATCCGTGAACTGGCGGACACCTTCGACGACATGCTGGAGCGGCTGGACGCGTCCTTCGAGGCACAGCAGCGGTTCGCTGCGAACGTCTCGCACGAGCTTCGTACGCCACTGACGGTGATCCGCACTGTATTGCAGGTGGCGCTGGCCGACCCGGAAGGGCATGACCTGAAACACGTCGGCCCCCGGTTGCTGGTGATCAACCAGCGCAGCATCGAGGTCACCGAAGCACTGCTCGCCCTGGCCCGCGCCGACCATGGCGCACTTAAAATCAAGCGGGTCGAACTGGCGGACGTGCTGGCCGAAGTGTGCCGGCAGGCGGAGGACGCGGCAGCCCAGCACGGAGTGACCATCGAGCGGGACGCTGCCCCCATGTGCGTCGCCGGTGACCGAGTGCTGCTGCTCCAGCTGGCCACCAACCTCCTCGACAACGGGATCCGGCACAACCACCGGCACGGCAGGGTCTCACTGCAACTGGAACAGGAAGCAGCACACGCCGTGCGGTTGACGGTGCGCAGCACTGGCCGACAGCTTCGCCCGGAGGAAGTGGAACGGATTTTCGAGCCGTTCCACCGACTGGAACCCAGCCAGGCATCGGCCGGCCAGCCCGGCGGCCACGGACTAGGCCTCGCTATCGTTCAGTCGATCGTGCGGGCACATCACGGAACCCTGAAGGCGGCGCCCTTGCCGGGCGGGGGGCTGGAAGTCAACGTGACGCTTCCGGCGGTCGGATCCGACCAGGCATAGCCGCTACCAGCCTCGGAAGGGCCGGCCACGGCTACTCATGAGTACGGCAATAGCTCACCGGATATCGCCGGCCGACGTGTAGGTGAGGGGCGCACTGGTGGAGTTTCCTCAGGCGCAGGAGCTCTCGCCGGGGGAGCAGCAGTGCATCATGGCCTCGCCGACGAACTGGCCGATGCCTAGCCGAGCCGTACCGGCCGAGCTCGCCATCGTCCTCCCAGACACCCGACATCTTCATCGCCGGGACGGCATCGTCACTGGGCCGTCCCCGCCCGATTCAGAACCCGGTTTGTTGACGGGTCAGCGTGCGGTTGGTTCAGCGGTGGCGGCGGGCTTGGCGGGAAGGCGGGCAGCGGGCTCTGTGTTCACGCGGTCCTGCTTGTCGTCCGAAGCTGAGCGAGGCGTTGTTCGACGTGCTGGCGGAGGAGTTGGCCAAGGGGCCGGGTCGCGCATGGCTGGCCGGGAGCAGAGGTGGAGCCTGGCGCGGATCAAAACGCTCATCGGCCGCAGGTTCCACAAGAGCATGACGCTGTCCGGGATCTCGCAGATGCTCAGAGTTGCAGGCAGCGGCATAACGAGAACCCTCAACACCGCTGTCCGAGAAGCCCAGGGCCCCTCAAAGTGTTCTACGCCGGGGAACAGGTGGTGCTGGTCTGGGACGGGCTGTCCGCCCACTGGAGCCGTGCCATGCGTGCCTGGGTCGCCGAACAGGACTGGCTGACACTCGAACGATTACCCGCCTACGCGCCCGAGCTCAATCCGGTGGAACTCCTGTGGTCGGCGATCAAGAAACGCGAGCTCGCCAACCTCGCCGGCGACCACCTCGCCGATGTCGCCGACGCCACCGAACGAGGCATCCACCGCATCGGCCAGAACAACCAACTTCCCTGGTCCTTCCTGGCTCACACCGGACTCACCATCCAGCCACCACACCAACAGAACTAACGAAAACCTCAGTAAGGGGGCGGTCAAGCCGCGGCTGTCGCCGTGGGTGGGGCTGTGGGGGTGAAGAGCCGACTGTCCCGCAGGAGGGCACAGAGGACGGCGACTCGTCGGCGGGCGAGGGCGATCACGGCCTGGACGTGCGCCGAAGCGGCGGCTGGTACGCGCTGCTGACCACGCTGGGGCAGGTCCGCGCACCTCACACTTCGTCATCCGACGCGGAGGCGGTAACCCGCGCCGCGCACGGTCTCGATGCGGTCGGCTCCGAGTTTGCGGCGCAGATACCGGACGTACACGTCGACGACGTTGGAGCCGGGGTCGTAGTCGAACCCCCACACCTGGCTCAGCAACTGTGCGCGCGTGAGCACCTGGTCCGGGTTGCGCAGGAATACCTCGGCGAGCGCGAACTCGCGGGCCGACAGCTCCACAGGGTGTTCGCCGACATGGATCCGGCGCGTCCGCAGATCCAGGGCGAGTTCGCCGGCCCGCAGGACTGTCGCCTCCGGCGCCGGCCCGGTGCGCAGCCGGAGGCGGACCCGGGCGAGCAACTCCTCGAAGGCGAATGGCTTGCGGATGTAGTCGTCGGCTCCCCCGCCCAGTCCGGCCACGGCGTCGGCCACGCTGTCGCGGGCTGTGAGGATGATGACCGGCGTGCTCACCCGGGCCTCGCGGAGCTGGCGCAACACGGTGAACCCGTCCAGCACCGGCAGCCCGATGTCGAGGATCAGCAGGTCGAAGGCCCCGGTACGTGCGTGCTCGCAGGCGGCGAGGCCGTTCGAGACGGAGGTGGTGACGAACCCCTGCGCGCGGAGCCCCTTCTCCAGGAACGCGGCGATCCGGGCCTCGTCCTCGGCGATGAGGATGCGGCTCATGAGGCTTCTCGTGCCAGAGGACCGCGGACCGGGACCTCCAGGATGAACCTGGCGCCTTCCCCGTCCGACGACTCGACCCGGGCCGTACCCCCGTGCGCCTCGGCGATGCCGCGGACGATCGCGAGCCCGAGGCCGGTCCCCCCCGGCTCCCCCTCGCGTGGCGGTCGCGGCCCGTCTCGGCGGACGAAGCGTTCGAAGATGCGTTCATGGTCACCGGCGGGCACACCGGGCCCGTCGTCACGGACCCACAGCGTCACCCGGTCGTTGCGGACCGCCGAGCCAACCTCCACCAGGCCGCCGTCTTGGGTGTGCCGCACCGCGTTGGCAGCGAGCTGCATGAGCGCCTGCGTGACCTGCTGCCCGTCCGCCTGCATGGTCACCTCGGCGAGGTGGGCGACCCGCCAGTCCCGGCGGGCGAGCGCGCGAGCCTTCGCGACCACCTCGACCGTGAGGTCCGCCACGTCGACCTCGTCGATGGCGAGAAAGTCCGGGCGCCCAGTCCTCGCCAGCGTCAGCAGGTCGTCCACGATGCGGTTCATCCGGCTGAGCTCGTCCAGCACAAGTGCCCGCGTCTCGGCCACCTCCTCGAGGTTGTCGCCCGCCAGTTCGAGGTGCCCTCGGATCACCGTGATCGGGGTTCGAAGCTCGTGCCCCACGTCGTCGAGGAAGCTCCGCTGTGTCTCAAAGGCCTGCTCCAGCCGGTCCAGCATGTGGTTGAACGTCCGGCCGAGCGCCGCGACCTCGTCGTCACCCGAGACGTCGAGCCGCCGGGTCAGGTCGGATTCGCCGATCCGCAGCGCGCTGCGCCGCATCATCCGGAGCGGTGCCAGCACCCGCCCGGCCAGGCTCCAGCTTGCGGACCCGGTGACCACAAGCGCGGCGAAGGCGGTGAGCGCGAGTACATTGATCGCCTCGTCGATCTCGCGTCGTTCGTGGGTCTGGAACTCCAGGACCACGAGCGCCGCTCGGTGGCTGTCGCCGACCACTCGTACCGGAACGACCGCGTACCGGACGCGCCCGGCGGGGCTGTCGGTCCATCCGGCGGTGGGCTCACGCGCGCCGGCGATCCGGGTGATGAAGGCGCTGTCCCGGTCGAGACGGGCTGGAGCCGGGTACGGGCTGCGCCGGTCTGGTCTCCCGTCCACGACGGTGAAGAACGTCTCGTCCTCTTCGGGCACGTTCTCGGTGAGGTACCGGGTCATGAGTGTGGACGCATCCGAGAACTGCCGGCCCGTGCTCGGGTCGCGGGCGGTGTCGGCGAATCTGCGCAGCTTCGCCACCTCGCGCGCCAACTCCGCGTTCTGCTGCTGATCGATCCGCATGAGCAGCACCGTCCGAGTCATCAGGACTGACGTTGCGAGGGCCAGCCCGACGAGGAAGGCCATCCAGCCGACGATGCGCACCCGGGCGGTGAGCGTCTGGCCGGGACGCCCTCTACGACCCGTCGTCATCGTCATCGTCGTCATCGTGGTTGTCGTCATCGTCGTCGCTGCAGGGCGGCGGTTGAGGCTGCGGCGCCGGCGCTCCGTTGTCCGCGTCAGGGGTGTGGCTCGCCCAGGGATCCAGCGGAGACAGCTGGTCGTTCGGCGCTCCTGGCGGCTGGTCTTCGGCCGCGGCGGGCCGGGTGACGACGACAGGAGGACCGAGGTCCAGCGGGGCCTCCCGGTTCATCCACAGGATTCCGGCGGCCAGGCCGCCCGCCGGAACCGCGAGCGCGAGCACCACGATGGCCGCCGCGCGGCGCCCCGCGAAGGCGCCCCACCGGCGCTCGCTGGGCAGCCGGGCGGCGTGCGCTACGGGATCCCCACCAGTTGACGGCGTCACCATGAGTCCCCTACCGACGGTCGTCCATCTGTCCATTCGCCCCACGCGCCAAGGGAAACCGCCGAAGCTATCCGTCCGGTCGGCGACGCCACTCTTGGTTGCCCCATCGTCAATCAGGTTAGCCAAAGCCGTACTTCCGGGTGCGGACAGCGGTACATCGAGTCCTCTCAGCATCGCGGGCATTCAGTCGATCACCGTCCGGAAAGGGGGCCGGGGCCTACTTCCCGCCCGGCCCCCCACGTCCGGCTCACCTCCGGGGCGGAACTAGTCCGTTTCGATGTCCAGCGGCGGGTCAAACGCGGCCGCCACGTCGTCGAGGCCGACGAACTTGAAGTTGGTGTTATCGCGCGGCTCTCCGGCCTCGCCGGGCACGTCCGGGGTGTTCTTCCCGTCCGCGAGGACGAGCAGCCCCTTGCCGAACCGTCCTAGCGGGGCGTTCGCGACGTCCAGTCCATCGGTCTCCTCGGTCGCGTCCACGTCACCCTGACCGTTGGCGGTCGTGAAGCGGCCGACGAACTCGTTCTCGCCCGCACGCTGGTAAACCGCGTAGCTGTTGTTGCCCTGGCTCGAGACGACCAGGAATCCCTCATCGTCATCCGTCTCGACCAGGGCCACGCCCTCGACGTCAGTGGACAGGTTCTTGCCGCCGAAACCGGGATCCGGCCCACTGACCTCGCACTCCTCGGTCTCCGGGTTGAAGGTGGCCGGCACACCGAACTCCTTCGCCTTGTCGATGAGCTGCGGCTCGAACGACTTCAGTGTCGCGTCCACCCGCCACAGACCCACCTGCTCCTGGCCGATGTACGCGACTCCCTCCTCAGCGTCGACGACGAGGCCCTCCTGCTGAGGGGCCTCTCCCGGATCCTCGCACGGCGTGAAGGTAGTGCCGTCGGGAAGGTCGAAGGTGGTGGGCATGTCGGCCGTGCGCACGCGCTCGTACCCGACCGAGCCGTCAGCCCGGGCCTGCAGACGGAACAGCCCGAGGGTCGGTGTGTGCTCGCGGCTGACCAGGGCGTACACCTCTTTCTTCCGCTCGAAGAGCGCGAGCCCGTAGGCGTTGAACTGCTTGTTGACCTCGGCCTGGTCCTTGGAGAAGAGGAACGGGGATGCCGGGTCGGTGATGTCGGTCAGCGGCTGGGTCTTCTTCTCGGCCGCGTCCGGGGAGATCGCGAAGATGCGCAGCTGGTCGCGACCGCGGTCGGTGACCACAGCGATGTCTCGCTTGGCCCTGCCCAGGCTGGCCTTCTGCAGCACGGCGACGTTGTTGAACCTGCCTGGCTCGTCCTCGGGTCCCGGCGCGGCCGGAGCGGCGATCCGCTGGATCTGCTCGCCGTCGAGGTCGAACACCGAGAGCCCCGCGTTCTTCAGCGTGCCGAGCACGATGCTGTCATCGGCCCGATCCGGATGCACCCATATCGCTGGGTCGTCGGCATCGGCCTCGCCGCCTGCCGTGTCGTCGAACTCCGGTTGCGTCTCCACTGCCGGCGTGACGGTTCCCGGCGAGCCCGAGGCGGCGCTGGGGAACTCGCCGGCGAAGGCGAACGGCAGGGCCAGGCTGGCCATCACGCTTGCGGCGAGTGCCGCCAAGGCGAGCCGCCTCTTCGGACTGCGGACGATTCGGTGTTGGGTCACTGTGCCTTCCTTTCCAGTACGGAAATCGGTTTCACGGCCTGGCAGGCTCCTCGGGTCGGGCACGGCATTCCATGGTCGTCGGGCTGCCACCCCGGGCTGAGACGTGATCCGGCCGGGCCGGGGTCCAGCATTTCCTCGTGATGTGAGCCGCCCATGAGACCTAGATGAGAGACTTGCCATTCGGTAGCCGCGAAGTGCAGATGTCAGCTGCTCACCGGCCCGTTCAATTGCGTCTACGACCCCTCCGGGCTCGGCACCGCGCTGTTCGCCTTCTTCGCCGGCACGGCCGAGTCCGAACGCGAGTACATCCGGGAGAAGTCCCTCGAAGGCCAAGCCTCCGCCCGCGAGCGCGGCCGCCACGGCGGGCGGCCCAAGGTGGGCGACGACGACATGGCCACGTACGCGCGCTCCCTACGGGCCCACGGCGTTGCTTTCCCTGAGTCGCCCGCAAGCTCGTCATCCCGTCCGGCAAGAACAAGGCCAGCACCGGTGGCCACCGTCTACCGCATCCTCGCCGAGGACGACACCACTGAACCCGCCTCCTGATCATCGCGCTCAGCTACATGTCACTTCGTTCGCCATTCGTTAACGGCCCGTCGGTGGTGAGTTCAGCGTGACTGATTCCCAATGATGGTTGTCAACCATCTGGACGCTGTATCCGCTCCGCAGCGGGGCGTGAACATCAGGGCTTCAGACTGTGCATGGGCGCCCGGTCCAGTATCTCGATGTACATGATCCGGCTGTACACGACGTCGAGGACCAACATGCCCTTCGAAGGCGAGAGCGGCACGCACCGGTGGCCCTCGCCATACGGCTTGCCCTGCTGGTGCACCGCTGTGTGGATGCTCTGACAGAAGTCGTCGCCACAGTCGCACATGGCGACCAGACGGACATCCCGCACGCAGATTGCCAACTCATGCTCCCTGAGCTTGTTCCGCTTTGACGGACACCGTCGGTGTGGTGGTCAGGCTGCGAGTGCGGTCTCGTAGTCGGCGGGGCTGCGGTAGCCGAGGCTGCTGTGCAGTCGGTGCAAGTTGTACCAGCCCTCAATGAAGTCGAAGATCGCGGTGTGGGCGGCGGCCCGGCTGGGCCAGGGACTGGTGTCGAGCAATTCCCGTTTGATGGTGGCGAAGAACGACTCGGCGAGGGCAGCTGCCCGCGATATTCCCGCGCCGCCCGCTGCCGATTCCCCACACCCACCGCAAAACCTCCAGCTCACAGGGGTGTTGCGACGACCGGTTGAATCCGCCTTGCTTGGACTCAACCGGTCGTCGCAACACCGGCTTCTTGGACCAAGAGTAGGTGTTCGTCGAGGGCTTCGGCGGGTGTCTTCTATCCGAGTGTTTTGCGGTGTCAACGCTCCCGCAAAATTGGTTCTGGATCACTTTCCGTGCAGAGCCACGGAGCGTCACCGAAGCCGCGAACATGAGCGGTTGTGGCTGACGAACTCCTCCAAGACCTCTGGT